>DASQLJ010000098.1:0-2171 GCA_035630095.1 Longimicrobium sp. | reverse complement strand
AGCGTGCCGTGGTAGCGGCGAGTTTACTCGCAAATTCCCACACGAGAGCGTGCCGTTGTAGCGGCGAGTTTACTCGCAAATTTCCACACGAGAGCACTCCCGATCCTGACCACCGCCCGAATGCCCGACACCACCTTCCTCGCCTGGCCCTTCTTCGACGTCTCGCACCGCGAGATGGCGCCGCGGCTGCGCGCGTGGACGCAGGCGCAGGCGGACGCCCTCGCGCACCCCGCCGGTGGCGTGGACGACGCCTGCCGCGCGCTGGTGCGGCGTCTCGCGGAGGGCGGGTGGCTGCGCTACGCGGTGCCCGCCGCGTACGGGGGCGTGCACGAGCGGCTGGACGTGCGCTCGCTCTGCCTGGCGCGCGAGACGCTGGCGTACGCGAGCGGGCTGGCGGACTTCGCGTTCGCCATGCAGGGCCTCGGCTCCGGCCCCATCTCCCTCTTCGGGACGGATGATCAGAAGCGCCGCTGGCTCCCCTCCGTCGCCGCGGGCGAGACGATCGCCGCGTTCGCCATCTCCGAGGCCGACGCCGGCTCCGACGTGATGGCGATGCGCACGGTCGCCCGGCGCGACGGCGGCGGATACGTCATCGACGGGGAGAAGACGTGGATCTCCAACGCGGGGATCGCGGACCGCTACGTCGTCTTCGCGCGCTACCCCGAGGCCGGCGAGCGCGGGTTCGCCGCATTCGTGGTGGATGCGGACAACCCCGGCCTCCGCGTCACCGAGCGCATCGACGTTACCGCGCCGCACCCCCTCGGCACCGTGCGGCTCGACGGCTGCCGGGTCGACGCCGGCGCCCTGATCGGCGAGGCTGGCGGGGGGATGAAGGTGGCGCTGGGGACGCTCGACGTCTTCCGCTCGACCGTGGGCGCGGCGGCGCTGGGGTTCGCGCGGCGCGCGCTGGACGAGGCGCTGGCGTGGTGCGGCGAGCGCCGCATCTTCGGCCAGGCGCTCGCCGAGTACCAGCTCACCAAGACGGCGCTGGCCGAGATGGCGCTGGACGTGGACGCCTCCGCCCTGCTGATCTACCGCGCCGCGTGGACGCGCGACAACGGCGCGGCGCGCATCACCCGCGAGGCCGCGATGGCCAAGCTCTACGCGACGGAGGCCGCCCAGCGCGTGGTGGACCGCGCCGTCCAGCTCCTCGGCGCCCGCGGCGTGGTGCGCGACTCCATCGCCGAGACGCTGTACCGCGACGTCCGCGCCCTCCGCATCTACGAGGGTACCACGGAGGTGCAGAAGCTGGTGATCGCCGCCCAGCTCCTCGCCGCGCAGACGCAGTAAAGACCCGTCGCCCGCGGCGATCCACCAGAAGCCCCACCGCGAGCGACAGCGAGCTCGTCCCTCCCCTGCAGTTCGGGGGAGGGACAGCGCGAAGCGCAGGGTGGGGGTTGGTCGCCCGGCCTGCCGCTTGCGGCCTCGTCGTCCATCATCATCCCGATCCTTCCCCCACCTCGCACCCACCCGAGGCGGCTGCCCATGCTCGAGACCGCGCCCGCGCCGCAAGCCGCGCCCACCGCGCACGTGGACACCTTCGCGCGCGACCACCTGCCGCCGCGCGAGCTGTGGCCGGTGCTGGACCTGTCCGGCGTGCCGCACCTGGCCGCGATGCCGCGCATCAACGCCGCCGCCGAGCTCCTGGACGCGACCGCCGCCGCCGGCCACGCCAACCGGCCGGCGCTGATCGCCCCCGGCACGCGCTGGAGCTACGCCGAGCTGACCGAGCGCGCGAACCGCATCGCCGGCGCGCTGGTGCGCGACGCGGGGCTGGTGCCCGGCGAGCGCGTGCTGCTGCGCGGCTACAACGGGCCCATGATGTTCGCCGCCTGGTTCGGCGTGCTGAAGGCCGGCGGCATCGCGGTCGCCACCATGCCGCTGCTGCGGGCACGCGAGCTCTCGGCCATCATCGACAAGGCGCGCGTCCGCGTGGCCCTCTGCGACGCACGGCTGGCGGCGGACCTCGAAGCCGCGGCGCAGGCGTCGCCGACGCTGGAGCGCACGCTGGTGTTCGGCGGGGGAGATGCGGAGGGACAGCTGGAGCGGGCGATGCGCGCCGTCTCGGCCGACTTCGCGAACGTGGCGACGTCGGCCGAGGACGTGGCGATGATCGCGTTCACGAGCGGGACCACGGGGCAGCCGAAGGGGACGATGCACTTCCATCGCGA
>DASQLJ010000097.1:0-7190 GCA_035630095.1 Longimicrobium sp. | reverse complement strand
GGGCACCACCATCCGCGCCATGAGCGGCGGCGCCTACGACTTCGTGGCCAAGCCGCTGGACCTGGAGCAGCTCGACCTGCTGGTGGCCCGCTGCGTCCGCGACCGCGCCGCCCGCGCCCGCGCCCAGGACGGTGCCGGCTCCTCGGCCGGCGAGGCGCTGGCCTACGGCGTGGGCCGCTCGCCCAAGATGATCGAGATCTACAAGCTGATCGGCGTGGTCTCCGGCACGCGCGCGCCCGTGCTGATCCGCGGCGAGACGGGGACGGGGAAGGAGCTGGTGGCGGCGGCGGTGCACGAGTACGGGCCGTGGGCGTCGGAGCCGTTCGTGGCCATCAACTGCACCGCGCTTGCCGAGAGCCTGCTGGAGAGCGAGTTGTTCGGCCACGTGAAGGGCGCCTTCACCGGCGCCGACCGCGACCGCAAGGGGAAGTTCGAGCTGGCGGGGAGCGGCACCATCTTCCTGGACGAGATCGGCGACACCTCGCCGGCGTTCCAGGCCAAGCTGCTGCGCGTGATCCAGCAGAAGGAGTTCCACCCCGTGGGCGGCGAGAAGCCGCGCCGGACGCAGGCGCGGGTGATCGCCGCGACCCACCGCAACCTCGAGGAGCTGGTGCGGCAGGGGAAGTTCCGCGAGGACCTGTACTTCCGCCTGCGCGTGGTGGAGATGCACATCCCCCCGCTGCGCGAGCGCAAGGAGGACGTGCCAGCGCTCGCCCAGCACCTGCTGGCCCGCGCCGCCCGCGAGCTGAAGAAGGAGCTGACCGCCATCCCCCCGCGGGTGATGCAGATGCTGGTGGAGCACGACTGGCCCGGCAACGTGCGCGAGATGGAGAACGCCATCCTGCGCGCCGCCGTGCTGGCCCGCGGCCACGCGCTGGCGCCCGAGAACTTCGACCTGGCCCCCCCGCTCGCCGCGCCCGACGGGAGCGGCGGCGGCGAGGCGGACACGCTGGGCACCCTGGCCGAGGCCCAGCGCCGCCACGTGGAGCGGGTGATGGCCCACACGCGCGGCAACAAGAGCCGCGCCGCGCGCATCCTGGGCATCTCGCGCCCGCGCCTGGACCGCCTGCTCGCCGCCTACCTCTCCGGCGCGACGGACGACGAGGAGGTCGACTCCTGATCCTTCGCCGACCGGGCTTCCTCTCGTCCCCGCGAGACGAGGGGATCCGCCGGAGTCACAGCGTTCCCGGGAGCTTCGGTTCGGGCGACGGGGCGCTTGACCTCGCCCGTTTCCGCCGGCTAACTTCTGTCACCATAAGTTCTTTCCTCCCGATTCGCGCGCCCACCTTTCCCCGGGCGCGCGTCCCATCACCCGCGGTACCCGATGACGACTCCGCTCGAGGAGCGCCTGTTCTACGCCGAGAGGCTGCTCGCCGGCCTGGTGCGCGAGCGCGCCGGCGTGGCCACCGCCGACGACCTGCACCTGCTGCAGAGCGCCGGCGCCGCCTTCGCCCGCATGGTGCAGGAGCCCGCATTCCAGCAGTCGCCCGCGCCCGCCGCCGTGCGGATGCCCGCGCCCGCTCCGGCGCCCGCCGCCGCGCCGCTGCCTCCGCCGCCGTCGCGCGCGTACCCGGACGCATACGACGACGACGCGTACGACGACATGGTGCAGGGCCCCCGCCGGCGCGAGCGGATCGAGCCCACGGCGGCGGAGCGCTGGATCGCCGCGAAGATGAACGCCACCCCGGGCGACTGGATCGCGCGGGCGGGGATGGGGCTGCTGCTCTTCGGCATCGCCTTCCTCTGCAAGTATTCGATCGACCAGGGGTGGATCACGCCGGCGCTGCGGGTGGGCGCCGGGGCGGCCATGGGTGCCGTTCTGATCGTGCTGGGGGTGCGCACGCACAGCCGTGCGCGGGCGTTCTCGGGGCTCTTCCTGGGCGGCGGGATCGGCGCCTGGTACACGGCCACGTACGCGGCCTTCGCGCTGTATCACCTCGTGCCGTTCCCGGTGGCGTTCGCGCTGATGAGCGCGACCACCGCCGCCGCGTTCGTGCTCGCGCTGTGGACGGGGATCGAGACGCTGGCGGTTGTGGCCGCGCTGGGCGGGATCGGTACGCCCTTCCTGCTGTCCACCGGAACGGCGTCCGCCCCGGCGTTCGTGGCGTACCTGCTGTGCATCCTCGCGTGGACGAGCGGCACCTACCTGGCGCGGCGCTGGCGCGTGAGCTTCGCGGTGGCCACGGTGGGCACCTGCGTGGCGCTGATGTCCGCGCTGAACGTCCTCCCCCTGGGCCGCGTGCCGGTGGTGGCACGGACGGCCGTGACGGTGGGCTTCGCGGGGGTGCTGCTGGCCGCGTGGTGCGTCTTCCTTCTCCCGCGCGCGTGGCCGGGACGCTTCCGTGCGTCGCCGCGCGAGCAGGAGGCGCACGCGTGGTGGGGGCGCCTGATGGGCGTTTCGGCCGAGCGCGCGCGCACGGTGGAGGAGTACCTGGCCGTCGCGCTCCCCTTCTTCGCGGTGTGGATGTCGCTCGGCGCGGTGTGGGAGATTTCGCCGCGCGCGGGTGGGTCGGTGGGGATGGGGGTGCTGTTCGTGACGGCGTTCGCCTACGTCGGGCTGCGCACGCGCCTGCCCTCGCTGGCCCGGGCGCACGCCTTCACCGCGGCGGCCGCGGGGGCGATCTCGCTGGCGATGGTGAGCCGCACCGTGCCCGAGGCGGTGACGGTGCTGGCGGTGTACGGCGCCCTGCTGCACGCGTGCGCCCGCGGCGAGCCGCTGGGGCGCCCCATGCGCCTGCTCGCCCACGCGGTGATGGCGCTCACCGCCACCGCGGCGACGCTCGCGATGACCACGCCCGCCGAGCTCGCCTCGCGGCTGGCGCTGCTGAGCGTGGCCGTGTGCGCGTACGCCGTGGCGGCCGAGCGGGTGTCGGCCGTGGGGGAGCGGTTCCGCGACGTGTACCGGCTGGGGGGCCACGCCTACGCCGGGCTCCTGGTCTGGGCGCTCTGCCTCCCGCTGCTGTACACCGGCGGCTGGCTGGCCGTGAGCCTCGCCGCGTTCGCGGCGTTCCTCTGCTGGCTCGAGCGGCAGAGGGGCGGACCAGTGTCGGGTCGGGCGGTGGACGGCACGGCGGCGCAGGCGATGCACGCCGTCGCGCTGGTGACGGTGCTGGGCTTCTGCGGCGTATTCGGATCCGGCGCGTACGCGTGGGCCAACGAGCGCGCGGCCGCCCAGCTAGCCCTGATCGCCAGCCTCATCGTGTGCGCGGTGCTGGTGGGGCCCGGCCAGCGGCGCGCGCTGATGGCGGGCGGGGCGTACGTGCTGTGGCTGATCACCGTCGCCGACCAGTTCCACGGGCTGACCGCGGACGCCGCCTTCACCACCGGCGTGTGGGCGGCGACGGGGCTGGTGCTGCTGCTCGTCGCCCTGCGCCGCCGCGAGCAGGTCGCGGTGCGGCTGGCGATCGGCACGCTGGGGCTGGTCTGCGCCAAGCTCTTCCTGGTGGACCTCGCCAGCCTGGACCCCATCTGGCGCATCCTGGTGTTCCTGGGCGTGGGTGTGGCCTTCCTGGGCGTGAGCTACGCCGCGCGCTCCGCCTGGCTCCCCGCTTCCGAGCCGGAGCCCGATCCGGCCGCCGGGGTGTCGCTGGCGGGGAACTGACCGCGTCGGACGCAGGGCGGAGAAGCATCCCGTCAGCGTCGGACGGTGGAAGATGGATATCCTGCCCGGCTGGCTCAGATCCATCGAACGTGTGGTGATACAGAGAAGCAGGGGCGCGGACGAGGTCGTTCTCCGCGCCCCTGCTTCTTTCCGTTCCGTGCGCGATGGACCTCGCTTCCGGCATCGATCCGGGGCTGGGCGAGTTGACGCCACGGCGCGCGGCCCCATCTTGTCCCCGTCCAAAATCAACCCGCCGCGGCAGCCACCTCCGCTCTCAGGGCTTCTTGAGCCAGCAGACCACATCCGTCGCCGTCCACCCGGTGCCGGCCGCTCCACCCCCATCCACCGGCCGCGACCGGATGGTGCTGGTGGTGTACACGGCGGCCATCTTCACCAGCGCGTTCCTGCTCTTCCTGGTGCAGCCGATGTTCAGCCGCATGGTGCTGCCGCTGCTGGGCGGCACGCCGGCGGTGTGGAACACCTGCATGCTCTTCTTCCAGGCGGCGCTGCTGGGCGGCTACCTGTACGCGCACCTGGGCGCGCAGCGGCTGGGCGTGCGCCGGCAGGCCGCGGTGCACGTGGTGCTGCTGGCGGTGGCCGCGCTGCTGCTGCCCGTCGGAGTAGGCGGCGCCATGCCGCAGGGCGGGCAGGCGCCGATCCCCTGGCTGCTCTGGCTGATGGTGACCACGGTGGGGCTCCCCTTCCTGGTGCTCTCGGCCACGGGGCCGATGCTGCAGAAGTGGTTCGCCGGCACCGGGCATCCGAGCGCGCGGAACCCCTACTGGCTGTACGGCGCCAGCAACCTGGGGAGCATGCTGGCGCTGCTGGGCTACCCGTTCGTGATGGAGCCGCGGCTGCGCATCGCCGGGCAGAGCTGGAGCTGGGCGATCGGGTACGGGGTGCTGGCGGCGCTGGTGATCGGCTCCGCCGTGCTGCTGTGGCGCGCGCCGGCGGGTGCGGTCGAGGAAGCGGAGACGGGCGAGACGGCGGCGGGGGACGCGAGGCCGGTGGCGACGCGCGAGCGGCTGATCTGGATCGGCCTGGCGTTCATCCCCAGCAGCCTGCTGCTGAGCGTGACCACGTTCATCACCACCGACGTGTCGCCGATGCCGCTGCTGTGGGTGGTGCCGCTCGCGCTGTACCTGCTCACCTTCACGGTGGCGTTCGCGGCGCGGCCGCTGCTGCCGCACCGCTGGGTGCTGGCCGTGCAGCCGTTCTTCATCGCCGCGCTGTCGATGCTGCTGATGTACGGCTGGACGCGCCAGCCGATGGTGGTGATCCCCCTGCACCTGGCCGGGCTGTTCGTGACGGCGCTGGTGTGCCACGGCGAGCTGGCCCGGCGGCGGCCCTCCGTCCGCCATCTCACGGAGTTCTACCTGTGGATCGCGGTGGGGGGCGTGCTGGGCGGCATCTTCAACGTGCTGGTGGCCCCGGTCGTCTTCACGCGCACCTGGGAGTACCCGATCGTGCTGACGCTGGCGTGCCTGGCGCGCCCGTGGCCGGCCGGGCCAGTGAGCCGCCGGCGGGTGATCACCAACCTGGTGCGCACGGCGGCGTTCGTCTTCGCGCTGCTGCTGGTGTCGCGCAGCGGCGTGCCGGGGATCTCGCCCAACATGCAGCTGGCGATGGCGGCGGTGCTGCTGGCGCTGGTGTCGGCGGGGCTGGGGCGGGCGCCGGTGTGGCTGGCGGTGTGCGTGGGCGCCTCGCTGCTGATCCGCACCGTCTTCGTGCTGCAGGACGAGGAGACGCTGCTGGCGCACCGCTCGTTCTACGGCCGCTACACCGTGGTGCAGGTGCCCAACGACGGCGGCTACCACGCGCTGTACCACGGCAGCACGCTCCACGGCGCGCAGAGCCTGAAGCCCGAGCGCCGCCGCGAGCCCAACACCTACTACGTGCGCAGCGGGCCGCTGGGCCGGCTGTTCGCCTCGCGCGGGGTGCGGCCCGGGCCGTGGCGGGTGGCGGTGGTGGGGCTGGGAACGGGCACGCTGGCCGCGTACTCCAACGCCGGCGAGGAGTGGACGTTCTACGAGATCGACCCGGGGATCGTCTCCGTCGCTCGCAACCCGAAGTACTTCAGCTACCTGCACGACTCGCCGGCGCGGATCGACGTGGTGCTGGGCGACGCGCGCCTCTCCATGGCCCGCGCGCCGCGGCAGCGGTACGACATCATCCTGGTGGACGCGTTCAACTCCGACGCGATCCCCGTGCACCTGCTCACGCGCGAGGCGCTGGGGGTGTACCTGGACAAGCTGGCGCCCGGCGGCGTGGTGGCGCTGCACCTGAGCAACCGCTACCTCACGCTGGAGCCGGTGGTGGCGGCGCTGGCGCGCGAGCGCGGCCTCTCGGCCCGCATCGGCTCGGCGGGGACGGCGGGGTTCATGAACTCGGCGAGCTCGTGGGCGGTGGTCGCGCGCAGCGACGCCGACCTGGGCACCATGGCGGCCGACTCCTTCTGGCGCCCCCTCCGCAACCCCCGCGGCATCGCCCCCTGGACCGACGATTTCTCGAGCCTGCTCAGCGTCTGGGGGAAATAGGGCAGGGAATCGCGTCCGGCCTCCTCTATCATGATTGAGGAGGTCCGACGCCCCCGCTCTACCGCTGCTCAACCGTCCTCCGCGTTGGCCACGTATCTCGCAACTCCGCTTCCCACATCGGTTTCGACATCTCCCGCCGTCCCCCGCGACCCCTCTCGCCGGCCCGCAACCTGCATCCCCCAGCGACCCCGATTTCGGGGCGGCACACCTGCACGCCCCGCGCGCGAAAACCCCTGCACGGAGGCAAGCCCATGGCTCGCTACGGCATGGACTACGACCGCGGATTCCGCGGCGGCAGCGACTACGCCCGCGACTTCCGCGAAGGCGGCGACTGGAACCGCGACGAGTTCACCGCGGGGAGCCGCGAGTACAACACCATGCACAACGACTGGCACATCAACCGTGGCAACGAGCCGAACCGCGGCTGGACGGGCCGGCAGACCGGCGGCTACGGCGGCCACGGCTCGGCGGGCGGCGGCTACGGCGGCCAGGGCGCGCAAGGCGGCGCGTACGGCGGCGTGAACCGCGACCTGGACCAGGGCGGCTACGGCGAGGCGGGGTGGACCGGCTGGAGCGGCGCCCGCGGCGGCGGCGAGATGGGCGGCGGATACGGCCCGGGCGGCTATCGCGGCTTCGGCGGCCTGGGCAACCGCGGGTACGACGTGGAGGATTACCAGCGCTTCAGCGCCCGATTGGACCGCGGCCTGACCAGCGGCGGCCGCACGGGCGCCTTCACCGGCGGCGGGAACCTCGGCGGCGGCTTCGGCGGTGGGTACTCGAGCGGCGGATACGCCAGCGGCGGCCACTCGGGCCTTCCTCTCGGTGGCGGAGGCGGCTACACGGGCGGCGGCTACACGGGCGGCGGCTACACCGGCGGCCGGATGGACCGCGGGGGGATGGAGGGGGGCTACGGCGCGTCGAGCCGGGACCGTGGCAGCCACGCCAGCGACTTCGACAACCGCGGCTACGACCGCGACTTCGGCGACCGCGTGCGCGAGGGATGGGATCACGTCCGCGACCGCGCGCGGAACCTGTTCCGCCGCTGATCCCGG
>DASQLJ010000096.1:0-7786 GCA_035630095.1 Longimicrobium sp. | reverse complement strand
CTTCCCCGACCGCCTCCGCGAGGCAGGCTTCCAGGTGCGCGCCGACGACTACGCCTTCACCCTGGGCGCCGGGGAGGCGCGGGTGCAGGGCATCGTCCCCGAAACGCTCTACGTGGCCCTCCGCTGATCCACATCTCCCGTGGACACGGGGCGGCGGAAGCGCATCCCCGCGCTCCGTCCGCGCTCGCCATGAGAGGCCTCGCGCCGTCGGGGGAGGACGCCGCGGCGGCTTGAACGCGGCCGGGCCGGGCGCTAGGTTGCGCGGCTACGCGACACCCCTTTGAGCCCGAGCCCAACCGGTCGATGTACCGCAGTCCCGACTTTTCACAGCCGCGCTTCCAGGACGCCCCCGACGCCCGCTTCGCCCCCGCGCCGGCCGACGGCGTGCTCCCCGAGGGCTTCTTCAGCACCACCAACCTTCCCACCTACGTGCGCGTGGGCGGCGAGTGGAAGCTGCCGCGCGACCCGCGCATGGACAGCGCGCTGGTGCTGGACCCCGACGGCGTGCCGCGGGTGCTGGAAGGCCGCTACGTGCGCGCCGGGCAGCAGGTGGCGATGGGCTTCGCCGAGGACGGTGCGGAGGGGATCTTCGTGCACGCCACCGGGCTGATGGGCGACCCCGACATGGGCCCCGAGGGCGAGTTCAAGTTCATGTCCAGCGAGGTGAGCCGCGAGAAGCCCACCGACTACCCCGAGATGGCGCGCATCCTGGTGGACGAGAAGGAGCGCGGCGGCCACTTCATCTGGGTGGTGGGCCCCGCGGTGCTGCATTCGCGTGGCCGCGACACGCTGAGCTGGTTCGTGCGCAACGGCTACGTGGGCGTTCTCTTCGGCGGCAACGCCGTGGCCGTGCACGACATCGAGGCCGACACCATGGGCACCACGCTGGGGATGAACAGCCGCGGCGTGCCGATGGAGGGGGGCCACGCCTTCCACATGCGCGCCATCAACCGCGTTCGCCTGGCCGGCTCGATCCCCGCGGCGGTGGAGCAGGGGATCGTCTCCACCGGCATCATGCACTCGCTGGTCACCTGCGGCGTCCCCTACGTGCTCACCGGCTCCATCCGCGACGACGGCCCCCTCCCCGACACCATCACCGACGTGGTGGCGGGGCAGGAGGCGATGAAGGAGCACACCCGCCGCGCCACGGGGGTGATCATGATCGCCACCGCGCTGCACTCGATCGCGACCGGAAACATGCTCCCCTCGTACGTGTACCGTGAGGATTCGGGCGAGGTGCGGCCGCTCACCACCATCTGCGTGGACAGCAGCGAGTTCGTGGTGAGCAAGCTGAAGGACCGTGGCACGCATCAGGCATTCGGTGTGATCACGAATGCACAGGACTTTCTGCACGTCCTGCGGCATTACGTGGAGGTGGAGGCCGCCAGCCGCGCCCCCGCCGCCGTCTCCTGAGGACACCCACCGTCCGCTATCGTGGACGGTGGGAAAATCGCCCGGGATCGTTACGGCGGTTGAGGATCGGACGGGGGCTCGCGCCTTGACCTGCGCGCGTTGGGCCCGAGATTGGATGCGCGCGGCTTCGCCCGTCCAGCCGGGCGCCACGGGCGGCGCCGCCCGCGAAAAGACGTTCTGAAGCAAGATCTGCCGTACCCGTCCTTTCCACAGATCGGCTGACGCCATGAACGCGCCGACCCTTCATCTTGCCCCCATCGTTCTTCGCCGCCTCGCGACGGCGGCCGCGGCCGCGCTGCTATGGGCGCACCCCGCCCGCGCGCAGGACCGCGCCTCCATCGACCTCCGCGTGACCGACGGCGAGACCGGCGCGTCGCTCCCCGGCGCCTCCGTGCGCCTGAACGGGGTGAGCGCGGGGGTCAGCGACGCGCGCGGCGCGCTCCGCCTGCTCGCGAGCGGCGCCGGCACGCACCAGCTTGAGGTGTCGATGCTGGGCCGGCGCACGGTGTCGCCCCAGCTCGAGCTGGCGCCCGGCCGCGCGCTGAACCTGGAGGTGGTGCTGGAGCCCGAGGAGGTCCGCCTCCCGGCGATGCAGGTGATCGCGCGCTCGCGCGGCCCCGGCGACGGGAGCATGGACACCGGGGGGCTGGGCGGCGTGAACGACAAGGCGCTCTTGGCCGCGCTGGGGACGCATGCGCAGGCGGTGAGCGAGCTTTCCGCCCCCGTGCGCGACCCGGTGATCCCGCAGGTGCGCGGCCGCGTGCTGGCCGACCCCAACGCCGACGCCGGCTCCGAGGGGAGCGCGGGCGTGTGCGTGCCCGACCTGTTCGTGGACGGCGTCTCGGTGGAGTACAACGGCGCCGTGTACCTGGGCGACCTGGCGCAGGCCGAGCCCGACCCGCGCGACGGCCCGCCCGAGTTCGGCAACGTCACCTCGGAGTGCGGGGCGATCCTGATCTGGACCACCGACCGCTGAACCGCGCACGATCGTGACGCCGCGCCGGGCACTGCCGCCCGGCGCGGCGTCGTTTCATCCCCATCCGCCGTATCCTCCCGTCAAAGCTCGATTGTCGACGAGGCCTGGTCGATCGAGATGATCCACGCTCTCGCGACTCTGTTGACTCCGTGAACTCCGCTGACTCCGTGTGAAACCCGGCCGTGACGTCGCCGGTCGATTCGACGGCGGCCGCTTGCCCGCCTCGCTATATTCTCCGTCTCGTCCGCACACCTGAAAGGGCCCGGTTCCGCGCATGCTGCCGCCCGTTCCGAACGCGAAGGACACGCAGAACCCGCATCTCGGCGCGGCGCTGGCCGGCGCGGCGGAGCGGATCGCGCCCGAGCGCGTGGTGCAGGTGTGGATCTTCCCGCCGCGCCAGGTGGGCGCGCGCGAGACGGGGCTGGCCGTGCTCGTCGTCGCCGCGGAGGACGAGGCGGACGCGCGGCGCACCATCTGGACGCTGCGGTACGAAGCGGAGACGGGGAAGGGCGGGAAGACGACGCGGACGGACGCGCTGGAAGAGCAGGGGACCGTCCCGCCGGACCGCGTGGACCGCATCGTGGACGGCGTCGTCCGCCGGCTGGAGGCGGGGAGCGACGCGCCGGACATCCGCGACACCGCGGGGGAGCCCGAGGCGTGGCGAACGCTGCTCGACGAGCTCGGCGTGTCGCCAGCCGGTTGACGGCTCCCGTCGATAATCATTATCGTTACGAATAGAGGAGCCGTTCCCGACGCGGACGGCTCGCCGCACGCTTTCGAGAGAGCCGATGTCCCTCCAGCTATCACCCGGACAGTCGCCGTACCTGCCGCTCTTCCGGCGCTACCTGCGCCAGCAGGGGCTGCCGGTCACGCCGCAGCGCGAGGTCGTGGCCGACGTGGTGTTCGGCAGCCGCGAGCACCTGTCGGTCGAGGAGATCGAGGCGCGGCTGAAGCAGCGCGGCGAGCGCATCGGCAAGGCCACCATCTACCGCACCATGGAGATCCTGGTGCGCAGCGGGCTGGTGGAGGACCACGACTTCGGCGACGGCTTCAAGCGCTACGAGCACCTGTTCGGCCACCAGCCGGTGCATGAGCACCTGGTGTGCACGCACTGCCGCACCGTGGTGGAGTTCGAGCGCCCCGAGATCGACCGCATCCAGAACGAGGTCGCCGCCGCCCACGGCTTCCAGGCCACCCGCCACCGCCTGGAGATCTACGGCCTCTGCGCCGAGTGCCAGCGCAACGGCGTGACGGTGAAGTACGAGGGGCTCGCTTGCCCGGTGCTGGAAGTGGCGTAGCGGGCGACGTTCGGCCGGATCGACTCGACGCGGACGGGGGAGCTTTCCTCCGTCCGCGTTCGTGCGTTTGGGATCGCGTCGCTGGACGTGGTTGACTGCGGCGGCGCGATGCCGTCTTTTCGTCCCCCTCCACCATCCGCTGAACCCGAGCCGGACCGCAGATATGAGCAGCAACGACATCCCCGCCGCGCTCCAGGACCTTCCCTGGGAGCTGCCGCGCAACTTCCTGGGGCTGGAGGGCGAGCCCGCCACCTGGGCGCGCGCCGGCGTGGTGATCCTCCCCGTGCCGTACGAGGCCACCGTCAGCTACCAGGGCGGCACCAAGCTGGGCCCCGACGCCATCATCCAGGCCTCGCGCTACATCGAGCTGTACGACCAGGAGCTGGATGCCGAGCCGGGGCCGGAGATCGGCGTGGTGACGCTGCCGGCGCTGCACCTCTCCTCCGCCGGCCCCGAGGCGGCGGTGGGCGAGCTGCGCCAGGCGTGCGACGCGGTGTACGAGGCCGCGGGCGAGCGGCTCACCATCATCCTGGGCGGCGAGCACTCCATCAGCAGCGCGCCGGTGCAGGCGGCGGCGGCGCGGCTGCCGGAGGGGCGGCGCCTCTCCATCCTCCAGTTCGACGCGCACGGCGACCTGCGGCTGGAGTACGAGGGCTCGCCGTTCTCCCACGCGTCGGTGATGGCGCGCTGCATCGACTGCGCGAGCCTCGTCCAGGTCGGCATCCGCGCCATCACGTTGGAGGAGCGGGCGCTGATCCGCGAGCGCGAGGGGAGCATCACCACCATCTTCGCCGACGAGATGTGGGACAACGAGGCGTGGATCGCCCGGGCGCTCGACGCGCTGGGCGACGACGTCTACATCACCTTCGACGTGGACTACTTCGACCCGTCGCTGATGCCGGCCACGGGCACGCCGGAGCCGGGCGGCCTCACCTGGTATCCCACGATGAAGCTGCTGCGCCGCGTCTTCGCCGAGAAGAACGTGGTGGCCGCCGACGTGGTGGAGCTGGCGCCGATCGGCGGCAACGCCGCGCCCGACTTCGTGGCGGCCAAGCTCGTCTACAAGATGGTGGCGTACCACTGGGCCGCGCGGGGCGGCCAGTCGTAGCCGGCTGCCGCGGAGCGAACGCGGAGGGGGCGGATGGGGGCCGACCTGGAGATGTTCGTCGAGCGCCGCGAGGGCGGCCGCTGGGTGCTGGCCGACCCCGCGATCTGGTACGAGTACAAGCACTACGACGAGATCGAGGACGCCTGGTGGGGCCCCACCGAGATCTACGACCGCCCTTTGCCGAGCCGTGGAACGGCCGGGAGCTTCGCTGGGAGCAGGTCGGGACCGACTACGCCCGCGTGCGCTGCGTTCGCCGAGCAGGCGGGCGAGTGCTTCGTGACCGAGATCCTCCCGCTGCTGCGGAGCTACGGCGACCCGGACCAGCACCGCGTGGTGTTCTGGGTCTGGTGATCGCGATCTGTGACGCTCTCTCCACTCTCCCGCCTCAACCTCTCCGTCCGATGTCGATCGATTCTCCGCGGGCCGAATCTTCCCGCGATCGCGCGGTGCCACGCGGCAAACAACGGCTGGCCGGCGCGCTGATCGCGCTGCTCTCCGCCGGGTTCGTGGCGTGGACGTGGTACACGGCGCTAACCCGCGGCTACTACTATCGCAAGGCGGCGCTCATCTTCCCGGCGTTCCTGGTGATCGGCGTGGCGCTGCTCGCCATCCCCGGCTACCGCGAAGAGCGCGTCGCCCGCGGCGAGGACGTGTCGCGGCTGGAGGGGATGGGGCTGATCACCCCGCGCTGGTGGGCGGTGCTGGCGCTGGCGATGGGTGCGGCGTCGGCCAACTGGTTCCTCCTCTCACGGGGATGATGGGCATGTCCGGTGACGCGAAGATCCTCTGGCGGCGGGTCGACACCCCCGGCCACGACGCCGCCCGCCTCTCACCGTCGTCGGACGGGTGGACGCTGGCCGGCACCGCCGTCTTCGCGCACGAAGGTCAGCCGTGCCGCCTCGACTACCGCGTCGTCATCGACCCGGCGTGGCGGACCCTGTCGGCCGAGGTGAAGGGCTGGGTGGGCGATGAGGACGTGGAGCTGTCGATCGAGGCCGATTCCGCCGGCGGGTGGCGGCTGAACGGCGCGGAGTGCCCGGCGGTGGAGGGGTGCATCGACGTGGACCTGAACTTCAGCCCCTCCACCAACCTCCTTTCCATCCGCCGGCTGGCGCTGGACGTGGACGCGGAGGCGGGGGTGCGCGTGGCGTGGCTGCGTTTTCCCGGTTTCACGCTGGAGCCGCTGCCGCAGCTCTATCGCCGCACCGGCGAGCGCACCTACCACTACGACAGCGACGGCGGCGCCTTCGTCCGCGAGCTGACGGTGGACGCCACGGGTTTCGTCACCCGCTACCCGGATCTGTTTGAAGCCGAGGCGCCGGACTGAGCCGGCGTCGGGCCGTCCACTCCGGACGAGGCGGGCTCAGACTGGACGAAAGCGCGTAAATTCGCTATTTTACATGGCTGCACAGCGCAGGCGGGCACCTCGGAGCGAGGCGCCCGTCTTGTGCTTTGAAACGGAACGAAGCAACCGAGGACGGCGGCGGGCAGACATCAGCCGCGTGGACGACAGCAGGCTGTCCCCTGTCCCAGTACCCTGTCCCACTGGACCATGCAGATTCGCAACATCGCGATCATCGCGCACGTAGACCACGGCAAGACCACCCTGGTGGACCACATGCTCCGCCAGGCCGGCACCTTCCGCGAGAACCAGCACGTCCAGGAGCGCGTGATGGACTCCAACCCGCTCGAGCGCGAGCGGGGGATCACCATCCTGGCCAAGAACCTCTCGGTGCGCTGGGGCGACACCAAGGTCAACATCGTGGACACCCCGGGCCACAGCGACTTCGGCGGCGAGGTCGAGCGCATCCTGCGCATGGTGGACGGCGTGGTGCTGCTGGTGGACGCGGCCGAGGGGCCGATGCCGCAGACCCGCTTCGTCACCCGCAAGGCGATGGAGCTGGGGCTGCAGCCGATCGTGGTGATCAACAAGATCGACCGCGGCGACGCCGACCCGCACCGCGTGCACGACGAGGTGCTGGAGCTGTTCATGGAGCTGGAGGCCGACGACCACCAGCTCGACTGCCCGTTCCTCTACGCCGTGGGGCGCGAGGGCGTGGCCATGCACAACCCCGAGGACGCGCGCACCAACCTCAAGCCGCTCTTCGACACCATCCTGGAGACGATCCCGGCGCCCAGCACGCGCGAGGGGCCGTACCAGATGCTGGTGTCCACCATCGACTATTCGCCGTACCTGGGCCGCCTGGCCATCGGCAAGATCGAGCGCGGCACCGCCCGCGTGGGCGACAGCGTGGTGCTGGTCACGCACGGCGACAACACCGCGCAGATGGCCCGCAGCAAGATCAGCAAGCTGTTCACCTTCGACGGGCTTGAGCGCCACGAGACCGACTCGGCCTCGGCCGGCGACGTGGTGGCGCTGGCGGGGCTCACCGACGTGGAGATCGGCGCCACCGTGTGCGACGCCGAGAACCCCGAGGCGCTCGAGGGGATCGCGGTGGAAGAGCCCACCGTGTCGGTGGACATCATGCTGAACAACTCGCCCTTCGCGGGGCGGGAAGGGAAGTACGTCACCAGCCGCCAGGTGCGCGACCGGCTCTTCAAGGAGCTGGAGAGCAACGTGGCGCTGCGGGTGGAAGAGACCGACAGCCCCGACACCCTCACCGTGTCGGGCCGCGGCGAGCTGCACCTGGGGATCCTGATGGAGACCATGCGGCGCGAGGGCTACGAGTTCGCCGTCAGCCGCCCCCGCGTGATCCTGAAGAAGAGCGCCACCGGCCAGCTCCAGGAGCCGTACGAGGAGGTCACCATCGACCTCCCCGAGACGCACATGGGGCCGGTGATCGAGAAGATGGGCCAGCGCCGCGCCGAGATGCTGGAGATGAAGAACCCCGGCGGCGGGCTGGTGCGGCTGGTGTACAAGGCGCCGGCGCGCGCCCTGTTCGGCTACCGTAGCGAGTTCCTCACCGACACGCGCGGCGAGGGGATGCTGCACCACCGCTTCATGGAGTACGGCCCGTACGTGGGCGGGAT
>DASQLJ010000095.1:0-6614 GCA_035630095.1 Longimicrobium sp. | reverse complement strand
CCGATGAACAGGAAGTAGGCGGCCACCAGCAGCAGCCACCCCACCATGAAGCTCGGGTACAGCTTCCACACCCGCCAGTCGAACGACGGCGCGTGCAGCAGGGCCAGCGTGGAGTATGCGTGCATCGTCAGCTTGTCTTCAGGTCTCGCCCGGCCGGATCGGAAATGATGTAGGCGCCGCGGCCGACCCGCGGACCAGGCCCATCTCCTTAAATCGCAGGGGACAGCGTCCGCACCGGCTCGCTGTCCCACTGTACCCTGTTCCCCGCCCCCTCGTTCGGCCGGCCGTCAGTGCGGGCCCGGCGACGGGTTGGTGGAGGCGCCGTGCACGGCCTCGTTGCTGGTGACGGTGGGGTGGATCGCCGTGGCCTCGCCGTGCAGCACGCCGAAGAGCAGGATCATCCCGCCGATCACCAGCGTGCCCAGGATCGCCGGGAACACGAAGATTCCGGTGAACAGCTTGTTGTCGAACTTCAGGTGCATGTAGTACGCGACCACGCTGAAGAACTTCACCGCGCTGAGGAACAGGATGATCGCCGCGGCCGCGCCTTTCCCGTACCAGCCCTCGGTCTCGCCGATGTAGCCCACGATCTCCAGCGCGGTGAACACCAGCAGGAGCACGCCGATCACCGCGTAGAAACGCCAGCCGGGGTGCGCGTGCTGGTCGTGCACAATCTCTCTCGTCTCGCTCGTCATCACGCCGCTCTATGGGATGAGGTAGACCAGGGGGAAGATCACGATCCAGATCACGTCCACGAAGTGCCAGTACAGGCCCGCGATCTCCACGTTCAGCGTGCGCTCGGGCCCGATGCGGCCGCGCATCGTCATCACCCCCAGCGTGATCAGGTAGATGATCCCCACGGTCACGTGCGCGCCGTGGAAGCCGGTGAGCACGAAGAAGGTGCTGCCGAAAAGGTTGCTCTTGAGCGTCAGCCCGTTGTGGTAGAACTCGGTGAACTCGAACACCTGGCACCCCAGGAAGATCGAGCCGCCGAACGCGGTGGCGAACAGCCAGAACGCGGCCCACTTCCGGTCGCCGCGCTGCACGTTGTACAGGGCGAACACCATGGCCACCGAGCTCATCAGCAGGATGAAGGTGCTGAAGCTGGTGAGCGGGATGTTCAGCACGCCCTCGTGGGCCACGCCGTTGATGGTCACGTCGTGCGGGTAGGGCGGCTTCAGGCTTCGCCCCTTGTACGCCATGTAGGTGGCGATCAGCGACCCGAAGAGCAGGCACTCCGAGCCGATGAAGGTCCAGAACGCCATCTTCCGGCTGTCCAGCCCGGTGCTGGTGTCGATGTGCGCCGGGTGCGCGGCGTGGTCGGCCAGCGCGTGCGATGAATCCATGACCGCGGTGGTACGGGTTGCAGGTTACGGGGCGGTTCGAGGAGACGGCCGCCGCCGCCGGCGGTGCCCCGTCCCCTCGGACCCGTCCCCTCGCCGTTTCAGTGCCCCGGCTCGAAGGCCCAGGCGTAGATCGACAGCACGGTGATCGCCACGCCCGCGATCATCAGGTACCACAGGCTGTGCATCGCCCCGGTGAGCTGCCGGAAGATCAGCCCCACGAAGATCAGGGTGATCCCGAAGGCCAGCACGATCGGCCAGAACGACGGCGGCGGCAGGTGAATGCCCAGGTCGTGCGCGCTCATCTTGTTCTCGTCGTGCACGTCGCCCACCTCGGCCAGCGCGGCGCCGCCCAGCGTGACCTGCTCGGTCTCCTCCTCGGCCCGGCCGTGCGGGATCCCGGCCGCCTTGGTGGGGTCGCCCTCCCACAGCGGCATGCGGCTGTGCACCACCGGGATCTCGCGGAAGTTGTAGACCGGCGGCGGCGAGGGGATGCTCCACTCCAGCGTGGCGGCGCCCCACGGGTTGGGCCCGGCCACGCGGCCGCGCTTCCAGGCGGTGAACAGGTTCACCGCGAAGATCAGCGTGGCCAGCGCGATGATGAACGAGCCGATCGTCTCCACCTGGTTCCAGATGGTGAAGCCCTGCTCGGGGCCGTAGGTCCAGGTGCGGCGCGGCATCCCGAACATCCCCACGAAGTGCATGGGGAAGAAGGTGAGGTTCATCCCCACGAAGGTCCCCCAGAAGTGGACCTGGCCCAGCTTCTCGTCGAGCAGCCGGCCGAAGACCTTGGGGTACCAGTAGTACATCGCCGACCACAGCCCCATGACCGTGCCGCCGAAGAACACGTAGTGGATGTGCGCCACCACGAAGTAGGTGTCGGTCTGCTGCAGGTCGCTGGGCGCCGACGAGTGCATCACGCCGCTGATGCCCCCGATGGTGAACATGGCGATGAAGCCCACCGAGAACAGCATGGCGGTGGTGAAACGCACGCTCCCGCCGTAGATGGTGCCCAGCCAGTTGAAGATCTTGATCCCCGTGGGGATGGCGATCAGCATGGTGGAGAGCGCGAAGAAGCTGTCGGCGATCGGGCCCATGCCGGTGGCGAACATGTGGTGGCTCCACACGCCCCACCCCAGCCAGCCGATCAGCACGCCGCTGAACACCATCACGTTGTAGCCGAAGAGCGGCTTGCGGCTGAAGGTGGGGAGCACCTCGCTCACCATCCCCATGATCGGGATGATCAGGATGTACACCTCAGGGTGGCCGAACATCCAGAACAGGTGCTGCCACAGCAGCGGGTCGGCCCCGGCGTCCACCGTGTTGAAGAAGTTGGTGCCGAACACCCGGTCGAACATCAGCTCGGTGATGGCGATGGTGAACACCGCCATGGCGGTCACGATCAGCACCGAGGTGATCAGCGTCATCCAGGTGAAGATGGGCATGCGCATCAGCCGCATCCCCGGCGCCCGGAGGTTGATGATCGTGATGATGAAGTTGAGGGAGGCGATGATGGACGACAGCCCCAGCACCTGCAGGCCCAGGACGTAGAAGTCCATGTGCAGCCCCGGCGCCCACGCCTCGATGGTCAGCGGCGCGTAGGCGAACCACCCGGCGTCGGGGGCGGCCTTGAACACCCACCCCACGTTCAGGAAGATGCCGCCGAAGAGGAAGAGCCAGTAGCTGAGCGCGTTGAGCCGCGGGAACGCCACGTCGCGCGCCCCCACCTGCAGCGGCACGATGAAGTTGAAGAACGCCGCCGTGAGCGGCATCAGCGCGCCGAAGATCATGGTCAGCGCGTGCATCGTGAACAGCGAGTTGTACGTCTCGGCGCTCACGAAGTGGTTGTTGGGCACGAAGAGCTGCACGCGGATCATCAGCGCCTCGATCCCCGCGACCAGGAACCAGACGAACGCCGTCACGCCGTACATGATCCCGATCCGCTTGTGATCGACGGTCGTGATCCAGCTCCAGAGCCCGGTGGGCTCTGCGTGGTGCGCGGCTACCGGCCGGGGTGCGGCCACCGTTGCTGTGGATGACATTCCTGCTCCATCGGGTTCTGGCGCGCGGGCTTTCCGCTCGCCGGATCTCGGGCGCGTCCGGGCGCCTTCGGCGGTGCTACCGGCGGCCTACTGCAGCGACTGCAGGTACGCCACCATGTAGGTGATCTGCTGCTCGGTCAGGTTCAGGTTGGGCATCTTGGAGCCCGGCTTCATCTCGGGCGGGTTGCGCAGCCAGCGCCGCAGGTTCTCGGCGTTGTTGTCCAGGATCCCCGCCGCCAGCGTGCGCCGCCGGCCGAAGTGCGTGAGCGAGGGGCCCGTGCGCCCGGCCATCGGGGTGCCCTCGATCAGGTGGCAGCCGGCGCAGGCGCCCTGCGTGACGAGCTGCTTGCCCAGCAGCACCGCCGAGTCGGTGGGGAGCGGCTCGGCCGCGGGGGCGGCCTCGCTGGTCAGCCACTGCTGGAAGCCCTGCGGCGTGTGCGCCACCAGGCGCATGCGCATCAGCGCGTGCGAGGTGCCGCAGAACTCGCCGCACTGCCCGAAGTACACGCCCGTCTGCTCGGGCTTGAAGATCAGGTGGTTGATGCGGTTGGTGATCAGGTCGCGCTTGCCGCCCATCGCCGGCACCCAGAAGGCGTGGAGCACGTTGTCGCTCTTCAGCAGCAGGTGCACCGTGCGCCCGGTGGGCACGTGGATCTCGTTGGCGGTGATGATGGTGTCGCCGTTGGGCTGGGGATAGCGGAACTCCCACCACCACTGCTTGCCGATCACCTCCACCGTCAGCGCGTCGGCCGGGGGCTCGGGCTGGGTGCTGAAGATGGCCTTCACGGTGGGCACCGCGATCACCGCCAGGATCACCGCCGGGATCAGCGTCCACGCCACCTCGAGGCGGGTGTTGCCGTGGATCTGCTTGGGCTCGGGCGCGCCCGGGCGGTAGCGGTACCGCCACAGGAAGTACACCATGATCGCCAGCACCGCCACGCCCACCGCCACGCCCAGGATCAGCGACAGCATGAAGAGGCCGTCGGTGGTCCGCGCGAACTGCGTGGTGGGGTAGAAGGTCGTCTGCGGGTACTGGCGCAGGTGCTCCTTGCCGCCGCACGCGGCCAGCAGGAGCGGGGCCGCGGCGAGCGCGACGCTCCACAGGCGCGCGGGCGCGGCACGCAAGGGCGATCCGGACGGGGTCGCTCGTGACTTCATCGGCGGTGGTTCGTTGGCGTTCGTCTGCTGCGCACGCGTCCCGGCGCGCCCCTCGTTGCCCGGCCCCGGAAACGGCCGCGGGGGAGGTGCGTGGAAGGGCCAGCCGGTCGGAAGCCGGGCATTCTACTACGCCCCCCGGAAGCACGCCAGCCCCCGCGCGGCCTCGCAAGGGCGGGGCCGGACGGGGTACAGGGGCGTGGCCGCAATCCAGGCGGGGCGCGGCTCGGCGGTCTGTGGGGAGCGGGCGGACGGGGTGTGGGGAGATGCCTGACGGGGTGGGTGCCCGTGCGCGGAGCCGTCGACCGCAACAGGTGCGTGAGTGCGCGAGTGTGGGAGTACGCTACGGGCACGGTCCATCCGGCCGCGCGCGCTCGTCCCGGAAAGCGGCGGCGAGGCGGGGAATCCAGTCCCCGCCTCGCCTTTTTCGTATCGTCCCGTCCGTCGAGGGGATGCTTCCCCTGACGCGGCCTCAGCGCACGAGGCCGTTCTCGCAGGCGGGGCCGCCGGGCGGGTCGGCCTGGCCGTAGTGCGTGTGGGTGAAGCGCAGCGGGCGGTTGGGATACAGCACCAGCATGAACAGGTTGGACGACGAGCTGTCGCAGACGTCGTTCAGCTTGGGGCCGCCCAGGGCCTCGATGGTGGCGTTCAGGGTGTTGCTGTGGCCCACCACCAGCACCGTCTTCCCCATGTGGCGCGCGCGGATGAGCTGCGCCATCCCCGCGCCGGTCTGCTTGCCGTCGCCCACCGCCTGGAAGACGTCGGGGGTGATGCGGCGGCTGGTCGCCGTCGGCCGCGCCGTGAGCGCCGTGCGCCGCAGGTGCGTGGTGACGATGGCGTCCACGTTGCGCCGGCGGATCGCGCGGGCCAGGTCGAGCGCGCGCTGCTCGCCCCCCGGGGTGAGGCCGGGGTCGGGCGCGGTCGGGTCGGTGCGGTCCTTTTCGGCGTGGCGCACCAGGATCACCACCGTGGGCTTCTGCTGCTGCGCGGCCGCGGCCTGCCACGGGGCGGCGGCGGCGACGGCGAGCAGGAGCGGCAGGAGTCTGCGGCCAGTGCGCATGGCTGAGTATCGGGTTGAAGGGGTCCATCGCCAACCGAACGCACGACGCGCGCCGCATTGCCATGGAGATCACATCATCATACCCATCCACCTGCAAACCGTGAAAGGCCCTGTCGACAAGACGGCCGAAGGGCACACGGCGCCTGCCATGTGCCCCCCGGGTTTCAGACCACCGCCCCAGACCTCGACGCAGGACTCCGGACGCGGGACTCGGGACTCGGGACTCGGGACTCGGGACGAAAGCACTCTCTCGCGCCCGGCACTCGCCCTCGGCCCGCCGATCCCCTCATCCCCCGGCCGCATGCGCGCCAGGTTCTCCAGCCGCGCGCGGTCGGCACCGTCGCCCCACAGGTTCAGGTACGCGGCGGGCGCGGAGCGCTGGTGGATGGCGAACGCGGCGATGGCAAAGTCCACCCCCTTCTCCGCGGAAAGCCGGCTGATGCAGGTGATTTGCACCGGCCCGTCGGCCGGCGGCGCGGGCGCGTCCCCCGGCGGCGGAGAGACCCGGTTGGGGGACCACGAACACCTTTTCCGGGGCGGCGCCCAGGGCCAGGGCGTGCTCCGCGGCGGCGGGCGTGAGGACCACGATGCCGTCCACCAGATCGTGGCGCCGACTGAGGAATCTACTTTCGGAGGGCTGGTCGCTCGTGCTGCGCGGCAGATCCGCGGCGACGTCCTGGTGGCGCGTTGGCGGATACGGGCGGAAATACACGGCGGCGGGATCTCGTCGATTCCCGATCACCAGCCGCAGCGGGTAGATTCCTCGGTCGGCGCCAGGCTGTTGGGCAGTGGCGGGTTCCGTGTGGCGCCTCCTTCGGAATAACGGAGAGGCGGTGCATTTTCCAGAATTGTTGTACGCTGCGCGAGCGCGGCTTAGGGATCGTCACAAAATAAACATTCCGTTTACCTTCACCTGCATGTATATTGTCATGCATGGAAGAACAGAGCGGGATTCGACGCCGGCACGAGATCCTCCAGCCCTTGCTGGATGAGCGGAGCCGAAGGCTGGTGCTC
>DASQLJ010000094.1:0-5445 GCA_035630095.1 Longimicrobium sp. | reverse complement strand
CGGAACGCCGAGAACAGGTCGGCGAGCTCGGATCGGCTGGCGCACATTCGACAGTACACCCCAAGGGTTGGGGTGTGGGGGCACCGTTCACAATATGCACTTTTGCCTTCGAAAAGGCCAAAGTCGAGCTCAGGATGACATCGCCGGTGTGGGTGAGGGTAGACGGATCTCCTCTTCCGGCAGTCGCTTGTACCATCCCGAACAGACACGTCTAGATGATTTCGCGGATTCGCGGTGAGCTGGTGCTGCGCGACCTGGAGCGCGTGGAGGTGATGACCGGCGGCGGGGTGGCGTACGAGATCCACATCCCCACGACCGTGTTCGAGCGGCTGCCGCGCGTGGGCGAACAGGTCACGCTGCGCACCTTCCACGTGGTGCGCGAGGACGCGCAGATGCTCTTCGGCTTCCTGGAAGACGTGGAGCGGGTGATCTTCTCGCGCCTGCTGGCGGCGTCGGGCGTGGGGCCGCGGCTGGCGCTGGCGCTCCTCTCGGCGATGAGCGCGGAACTGCTGGTGCGCTCGATCCGCAACCGCGACGTGGCGGCGCTGACCGCGGTGAGCGGCGTGGGGAAGAAGACCGCCGAGCGCATCGCCGTGGAGCTCAGCAACAAGCTCGACGACCTGGCCTTCGCCCCCAGCGCGATGTCGGCCCGCACTCCCGGCGTGGAGGAGGCGCTGCGCGCGCTGGTGGCCCTCGGCATCACGCAGCCCGACGCCGACCGCGCCGTGCGCGCCGTGGTGACGGAGCGCGGCAACGAGCTCGCCGCGCCCGAGCTGATCCGCCTGGCGCTCGCGCGGGCGACGGCGAGATAGGCTTTCCGCCGCTTCTCGCCCGGCTGCGTCTCACCCAACCGGGAGGACGCCCATTGCGGAAGCGTTGGCTGGGGGCGGAGATGATCGCGCCCCGACGTGTCGGAGCGGCACCGCGGCCGGGGCTCGCGTCGCACCCGTCGCGCCATTGGGCGAACGTGTTTATATTCCGAATCCGGAAGTCTTTCCGGGATCAGCGGTTCCGCAGTCGTCTCGCCTCGTTCGGCCTCTCCCAACGCGTTCCCCGCAGGTCTCCGATGAGCGATCCCACGCCCAACACCGGCGGTGCCGCCCCCACGGGCGAGTCCACCACCACTGTCGCGGTCGGCACCCTTCACCTCGTGGGCGACCCGCCGCCGCCCGCCGCGCCCGACGTCCCGCCGACGGGCGGAGGCGACGGGCGCGACGGCCAGCGTCCCCCCGTGCGCGACGCCATCATCCTGGTCCCCGGGCTCGGCAACGCGCCGGGGACGCGCGTGGACGACGTGGCGCTGCGGATCGCCAACGCGATGGACAACTGCGCGGGCGACGCGCGCGCCGTGTTCAGCGTGGCCACCCGCGACGTGGAGGTGGGAAAGGACCGTAAGGTGCGCACCGCCACCATCCTGCGGCACGAGACGGCCAAGGCCGAGGGGCGGCCGCTGGTGGACCTCTACGAGTTCGAGTACGCGTCGCGCCTGAGCCGCGGCTTCTCCGACAAGCCGCCGTACCGCCAGGCGCTGTCGATCGCCGGCACCCTGCTGGCGAACACGCCCAACCTGCTGGCCGCCTTCAGCCGGCGCAGCAAGGGGCTCGCGCAGAAGCTGCAGATCCTGTACGGCGCCACCTTCTTCGGCATGCTGCTGCTGTACCTGGTGCTGCTGGTGGCGGCCGTGATCGGCACCGGCGCCCGGCCCGGTAAGGCGGTGGAGCAGAAGACCGCCGCCGCGGTCGTGCAGGATGCAGACGCGCCGCCCGCGGCCGCGGCGGCGGAGCCCGCCGCGAGTGGCGCCGTGGAGCCCGTGCTCCGCGCCGCCGAGCCCGCCGTCGCGGTCCCGCTGCAGAAGGACGCCGACCAGCCGTGGTGGCAGCGGGTGCGGAACGCGCTGGTTCGGTGGTTCCGCACCGGGCCGTGGCTCGACTGGGCGAAGAACGGGATCGTGGTGCTCACCCTCGCCGGCTTCGTGGTCAAGTTCAACGTCCGCAACGCCTTGAGCGAGGCGGCGCCGGCGCTCAGCTCGGTCACCGACTACCTGGCCGCGGGCAGCCACCGCAACGAGATCATCGGCGAGCTGGCGCGGCTGATCAACCACCTCGACGAGTCGCCGCCGGACGACCGGCCGTACCGCAACATCCACATCGCGGCCTACAGCTTCGGCTCGGTGGTGGCGATCGACGCGCTCTTCCAGTCGGAGACGGCGGTGAGCCCGCGCTTCGCCCGCATCCACACGCTGATCACGATCGGCTCGCCGTTCGACTTCATCCGCACCTTCTGGCCCAACTACTTCACCGAACGCCGCGCCCGGCCGGGAACGCCGGTGCGGTGGATCAACGTGTTCTCGGAGGTGGACGTGCTGGGCTCGAACTTCCTGGACGAGCCGAGCTGGGGCGAGAAGCGCAGGTACCGCCGCGCCCCGGCGGCGGAAAAGCGGAAGATCGAGCTGGAGTGGACCACCTCGCTCGCGCAGGGGGTGGACCTGCGCGACGCGGGCATGCGCCGCCCCGCGGACGAGGACAACGTGCCGTTCGGCCCCGGCCAGAGCGGGAACCTGTCGCTCGCCGATTGGGCGCGGCTCGCCGGCTTCCGCGTGCACGCCGTGTACTGGGACCGCCAGTCGCCCGCCGCCGTGAGCTGCTTCGAGCCCATCGTCACCCGGCTCTACGCGGACGACACCGAGCTCCGCGTGCTCGCCTGACCGAGTGCCGATCGGCGGGATCGATGGTGGTCGAAACAATGGAGCGGAGCCGGGATTCCCGGCTCCGCTCCATGCTTATCTACCTACGGCTTCAAGAGATTCGGTGAGAATGATCGTATAGGCTGGCCCCGTGACCGGCGACTGAAGTCGCAGCGTCGCAGCAACAACTACGAAAAGCCTCGCAAACTGCGCGAGGCTTCACGGCTGTAGGGGTGATGGGATCGAGCGCGCGCGCTTAGTCCGCGCCTTCCGAGTCCATGGCGCGTTTGAGGGCGGCGACCTTCTCGATCACGCCGTCGCTCGTGGTGCGTCCGGTGGCGGTGACGTGCTGGACCGTCCACCAGCTCACGCAGTTGAACGACCGGCACACGGCCGGGCGCGTCTCGTAGATGCCGCAGCGGAAGGTCGGGTGGCCGGCGGGGTCGGGTGCGCGCTGCAGGTGGCGGCAGTAGCCCAGGTCCAGCACCACGTGCTCGCGGCCGCCCGCCTGCTCGTGGAGGACGGCGGCCTCGGGGTACGCCGCCCTGAGCGGCGCCTCCAGCACCGCGGCCACGTACTCGCGGTAGGTCGCGTCGCCGGGGATGTAGATCCTCACCTTGCAGCACTCGCCGCAGCGGGTGCAGAGCTCGCTGGTGATGTCGGCCGTGCGCAGTCCGTGCGAATCGGCGATGTCCACGATGCCGAGCTCGTACATCCGCCCGAGCGAGCGCTCGAGACGCTCGCGCACCATCGCCTCCCGGGCGTCGGCTCCGGGCGCGAGGTGACCCTGCGCGCGCAGTGCGGCCACGGCGCCGTCCAGGAGGGCCGCGACCGTGGTGGGCGTGCGCAGCCCGGAGCAGAGCGTCGCTGCCAGCCCGTCCAGCCGCTGGACCGTGTATCCGCGCTCGGTGTCGTGCACCAGGTAGGGCGCGGGGGACCACGGCAGGTCCGCCAGCCCCATCTCGCCGCGCAGCAGTGGCTCCCAGTCGTAGTCGGCGTTCACGAGGCTTGCCGACGCGGCGAGGCAGACGCGCGCCCCCGCCTGCCGCAACCGCTCCGGTCGCGGGCGCATCACCGACGCCAGCAGGCGCTCCGAGCGGTCCGCGTGCTCGCCGGACAGCTCCAGCGCGAGCGATTCCACGGCGAACGCTTCCGCCACCTGCTCGCGCATCCCGGCCGGGAGCGCAGCGATGCAGTCCCCCAGCCCCGCGCGGAACTCCGCGGCGGACGTGGCGGCCGGGATCTCCACCGCTGCGCCTTCGAGTGCCTTGCCCGTCCGCGCAAAGATCTCCAACCCCCAAGCGCGCGTGCTTCGGGCGATGAGATCCTCGCCGGATGCGGAGTCGAGGCGCGCTAGGGGGCGTGGGACGACCTGCAGGGGGGATGGTGATTCCGGCAGCGCCATGCGCAGGAAGAAGTGCCCGATCCCCGCCGCGCCGCTGAGCAGCCCTGGCGGAAGCGTGCGCGCCGCCGCGGGCAGACCCGCCTCCAGCGCGCGTCTCGCCAGATCCGCAACGGCCTGCGAATCGACATTGCAGCCGATGTGGCGCGCGCTCTCCAAGAGCGCGTCGGCGCTCCCGAGCACGCCCTGCGCGAGCGTCCAGCCATTTCCCGCGAAACCGATGACGTCCTCGCGGCAGCGTGCGGCCGCGCGCGCCAGGGAGTCCCTGTAGCGCTCCAGCCCCGTGACGGCGAAGAAGTGCGCGCGGACCAGCGCGATGCCGGTCGCGCCATGCCGCCACGTCGCGTCCGCCGGCGGCGGGGTGGCGCGCGGGAAGCGGCCGGACGCGATCTCGCGGCGAAGCTCGGCCAGCCGGCCGTTCTGCAGGTAGGCGGCAAGAGCGGGGTGGCGCAGGTCGGGCCAGCTCCCCGTCGCCGCATCGAAGAGGCTGTCCTCGTACTGGAGGGCCTGGATGGCCGCGGCCGCGAAGCGCTCCTCGCCGGTGGCGCGGTACAGCTCCAGCAGCGCCATGCCGATCCCGCCCGCGCCGTGGGGAAGCCCCAGCAGGTTGCGGAAGACGGCGCGGCCGCCGCCGTTCCAGGAGATCCCCTCGGGCTCGCGCCGCCGCGCCGCCAGCAGCGCGTCGCCCAGTCGCACGGCGCACGCGAGCACGGCTGCGTCCTGCGTCAGCGCGTGCACGCGCAGCAGGCCCAGCACGCTCCCCGCGTCACCCGCGGCCACCTCCGCCGCGCCTCCCGTCGCCGCCCCGTCCACCGCGCGGCAGAGCGCCAGCGCGTGGTCGATCCACCGATCGTCGCCGGCAACCTTCCCCAACTCGGCGCAGATGGCGGCCACACCGGCGGTGCCCGCGAAGTAGCCGGGCGCGGCCGTACCCTCGCGCTCCCGCGCCAGCGAGTGGCTCAGCGCCGCGCGCGCGGTGTCGCGGTGGCGCGCCTCTCCGGTGGCCTCGTGCAGCCGCAGGAGGAAGAGCGCGATGCCGGCCGTTCCGTCATCAACCCGGCCGCCTACGTCCTTCGGCGCCGATTGACCCGGCGCGGCCGCCCAGGTGCAGGCGTCCCCCTCCCACCGCGCATCCGCGCAGAGGCCGTCGGCGATGGCGACGGCGGCGTCCAGCCAGGTTTTGCGATCCGGATCGCGCGGAGCGGCGGGCTCAGTCATCGCGGTCCACCTGCAGGATCAGCTCGATGGCGTGCGGACGGCCGTCTCGCAGCGCCATCGACTCCGGCCCGGGCAGCATCTCGTTCAACACCAGCGTGTCGCCGCGCGCGTGGACCGCCCGCATCAGCAGGTCCACCAGCGC
>DASQLJ010000093.1:0-11402 GCA_035630095.1 Longimicrobium sp. | reverse complement strand
TCCCTCAGGGGGGACAGGTCGCTCACCTGCGTATACCCGAGGTCGAGCGAGTGGAGGCCGGTGAGCTCCCTCAGGGGGGACAGGTCGCTCACCTGCGTGTACCCGAGGTCGAGCGACAGGAGGCCGGTGAGTTCCCTCAGGGGGGACAGGTCGCTCACCCGCGTATACCCGAGGTCGAGCGACAGGAGGCCGGTGAGTTCCCTCAGGGGAGACAGGTCGCTCACCTGCGTACCCCTGAGGTCGAGCGACTGGAGGCCGGTGAGCTCCCTCAGGGGGGACAAGTCGGTCACCTGCGTTCGTGCGAGGTCGAGCGACTGGAGGCCGGTGAGCTCCCGCAGGGGGGACAGGTCGCTCGTCTCCGCCCACCAAGAAAGGTCGAGTTCGGTAGTCTCTGGAGCGTAATGGGGGCGCATTGAGCAACTCACATTGGATGGGACAGCAATAAGGCATCCCAGGACTATCGAGTTTGCCGGGTAGAGTGCATGGTCGGAGTACGCGCCAACTATTCTAGGCGCGCAATGCATCGGGGGACAGCACACCTGACGCACGACGGAGCGACGTTCGCAGCGCGGGTTGCTGGCGGGAACAGGAGGGATCGCGGGTACGACGAAGCCCCTCGGCCCTGATCCACCTGAGTGGTAAGCTCGCACGATGTTCTTTTGCGCGCCCGCCGCGCGTTCCGGTCGGAATGCGAGTTAGCCGATCAGAGGCCGCGCAGCAATTCCTCGGCGGTAGTGAGGCTTGCCAAGTCGCGCTCCTCGAGGTATTGCGCTCCTCTTCGGAGGGCGCCGTGCTCGGCCGTCTGGGCGCGCGTTCTCAGCCGGTCTTTTTCGACCAGCTCGCGAGCTTCACCGACCGCCTCCCTGAGGCGGGACGTCTCGCCGGCGGTCGGCTGCAGCACCTCGCGGCGGAACGGCCGGAGCGCGTCCTTCAACTCGGCGAAAACTGCGGCGTACTGCGTCGGCATCAAGATCCCAAGCTCCGTGGACGGTGGTTTAACCCTCCACGCAGGGCGAGCCGGGGGCTTGTCCCCCCGAGCCCTGCATGTCCGATTTTTAGCTCACGGCACCAGACGGCGCCAGCGCCCCCCGACGCCACCGCGGCCGCAGGATGCCGGCGATCATGGCGCCGGGGGGAAGAAACGTGGGGCCGCGCCTCGTCGCTGAACTTCGGCCGGGCGAGCCGGCGGGTGGTCTCCTCCGAGCCCGACATCGGCACGGCCGACTCGGAGAGGCCGGTCGCGCTGGGCTACGGCGTATGCGCCGGCCGCGCGGCAACCGCAGGCCGCAGGCGGGCGTGAACGTGTCGTCGTCGCCGCCACCGGGTCTTTCCTCCCCAAGCCGCGCGAGCGGGGGGCTTGTCTCCCCCGAGCGCGGCACGCGGGCCCGAGCCAGGGACGCCAGATGCAGGCGCCCCCCGTGCCGTCCTACCAGCAGTAGCACGGAAGCGCGGAGCCCGGCCGGGGGAACCCTCCCCCCCGGCCGGGCCCAGATGGATCACTTCCCGGCCTACTTGCCGCCACCGGGACGCTTGCCGCGAACGTTCCGCGTCCCCGCCTCCACGCGCACCACGCCGTTGGGGTCCGGCTCGGCGTGGTCGGGCGCCTGCTCCCCCTTGGCCGGGGCCTCGGCCCCCTGCTCGGGGGCCGGCCCGGTGTCCTGCGGCTGCTCGGCGGCGGGATCGGCGGCGGGCGCGGGCTCCTGCTCGCGCGGCTGCTCCCCCCCGGCCGGGGCCTCGGCCCCCTGTTCGGGGGCCTGCCCGGCGTCCTGCGGCTGCTCGGCGGCGGGCGGGTCGCTCGCCTGCCGTTCGGCCTCGGCCTCCACCTGCGCGAGAATCGGGTGGGACAGGAGTTCCCGCGCAGCTTCCAGCATATCGGCCACCGTCCCCTCGCCGTGCACGTTCTCCACGCGGGCGGGGTCCACCCCGGCGGCCTCGGCGATCTCGGTCACGGCCTCCACTGCGGCGCGGAAGCCCACGATGTGCAGCCGCCATTCCCGGGCGTACTCGGAAAGCTCGTCCGCGAATGCCCCGGCGTCGCGGGGCCGGACGATTTCCTCCATGTCGTCCCAACGCGCCTCCACGATGCCCGCCACCTGCTGCACCCGCCCGGCGGGGGTGGGCTCTGGCTTCGGAAGCCCTTCCACCACGGCCGCGAAATCCGCCGCCTGCTCGTTGTGGACCTGCTGCGCGGCCTGCTGCGCGTAGTCGGGGTAGATGCCGCCCGTCTTCTTGTTCAGGTAGCGCCACGCGACACCCTGAAAGAGAAGCGTAAGCTTGTTCTTCGGCAGCTTGCGGAACACGTCCAGCGTGGCGTTGCTGTCGAAGTCGATGCCGAGCGCCCGCGCCGTCTCCTGTACGAAGTAGCGGCCCGATTGCGGGAGCTCGTACATCACCACGGCCAGCGCGGCGGCGCTACGCTCGTCCACCGTCGCCACGTCCTTGCGGAACGCGGCCTGCGCCTGCTCGCGGAGCACGGCGGCCACCGCCTCCACCTTGTTCTTCGCGAGTTCCCGTGCCTTGCTGACCGCCTCGGCATCGTCGCACACGATGCGGAACACCCCGTCTCCCGCACCTTCCGGGGCCAGCACGTAGCGCAGGCAGTCCACCGGGAGCGCAGTCCAGTCCACGAGAGTGCGGACCGCCTCGCCCATGTTCGCGGGCGTCTCGTCACCGGCCACGCAGTAGTCGTCGCCCCGCCCCTCGCGCCCCGCCATGTACTCGGCCCAGGTCGGCACGTCCCACGCGGGGAGCATGGGGGCCGGGCTGTCCATCGGCTCGGCGGCGGCGGGCTTGTCCTGCCCGGCCTCGGCGACCTGCGGCGGCTGCGGCGCGGTGGCGGGCGCCTCGGCCCTCGCCCCCGGCTTGCTGCCGCTGTTCTTGGCGCGCTCGCGGAGTTCGCGGCTGCGCTGCTCCTTCGCGTCGGCCTGCAGCCGGAGCCACACGGGCACGTTGAAGCAGCGCGAGTGCTCCCGGATCATCGGCTGAATCGCGATTCTCGGGCGCCCGCACTCGCAGGCGGCGTCGTGCGCGGCGGTGTCGAAGGCGGGGGCTTCCTCGCCGCGATAGGCGGCGTTCGTCTCCATCGGGCGGCTCAGGCGCACGGCCATGTCGCCCACGGCCTGCCGGATCTGCTCGGCGGTCGGGCGGCGCCCGCTCTGCCGCGCCCCGGTGAACCAGCGTTCCGCGTGCGCCCAAAGCTCCGTGGCGGCAGGCTCGGGCACGGCCACATACACGCCGAAGCCGTCGTAGGCCACGCTCGGGCTCAGTTCCTCGCGGTCGATCGCCGCCCGGATCCATGCGGGCATGGCGCGCACGATCAGGCGCTTGCTCACGTACGACTGGCCCTTGCCGATCTTCGCCCCGATTTCCTCCTGTTCCATGCCGAACGTCTCACGCAGCAGCGCCATTTCGTCAGCCTCGGCCAGGTACGAAATGCGCTTGTGGTGGATGTTCTCCGCGAGGGCGGTAACGTGCGCCTCGGCCTCGGTCCATTGGCGCACGATCGCCAGCACCTTCAAGCCCTTGATGCCCGCGCCCGTCCACCGCCGACGGCCCGCCACGATGTAGCCCCGCCCGTCCGGAAGCGGATGCACGGCCACCGGCTCGAAGTTGCCGTAGGGGAGTCCCGCCGCCACCGCGTGCGCCTCCATCGAGTCGGCCAGCTCGATCATCTCCGGGTCGTCGGGGGCGTAGTCCTTCTGGTCGCGGGTCGGCAGGTTCGGCCACGGCTCCAGATCGGACGGGTTGTAGACGCGCGCCTCCACCCCTTCCGGAAGCTGCATTCCGGCCGGAATACGGCCCGGCTCGGTATCCTGCACCTGCGCCTCGCCCTTCGGCTCCTGCACCTGCGCGCCCGCCTCGAGCTGCTGCTCCTGCGCCTCGGCCTGCGGCTGCTGCACCTGGGCGTCGCCCTGCGGCTCCTGCGCGGCGATGGCGACGGCCCGGCCCCGCCGGGGGGCCTTGGTGGTGGTGGTCGCGGTGCGGTCGCCCTGCTTTTCGGCTCCGGTCTTCGTCTTCGCCATCTTGGCCTCCCGTGGGGTGATTGGTTGTGTGTCCCTGCTCCCATCAACGTGCATTAGAATATATCTTAATACACGCGACAGCGCAAGAGTCTTGTTCGTGGGAGGCCGCTCCGGTTGGCGACTCGGCCCCCCTCGGTGGATCAGGCGGCGCGGGCGAGTTCGCGCGGCTCCTGCTCGCGGCCTGCGTCCATCGTCGGGACGCGCCCGGCCTTGCGGAACAGGTAGTCCACCGCCTGACGCGCGGCCGTGGTGGCGCGGAAGAATGCCGTCTTGTCCTCCCGCAGGTGGTTCATGTAGTGCCCGATGTAACCGGGGTGCCGCAGGTCGCCGTTGATCCCGAAGTGTGCGCAGAGGAACGCGGCCGTAAGCTCGGCCGTAAGCTCTTCCTGCGCGTACGCGGGCGTCCCCATGCGTGCGCCGGGCTGGATACGGGTGAGGCGCGAGCGGTGGCCCGTCCAGTGGCCCGTCTCGTGGAAACGGTCGTTGTAGTAGTGCTGGCGGGTGTTGTACGCGTCGAGCGGCGGCATGCAGATCAGGTCCGCCTCGGGGTAGTAGACCGGGACGTCGCAGCCCTCGCGGAACGCGGCGCCCACCGCGTCAAGGAAGCTCTCCACGTCCGCCAGCCGCTCGGCCATCGGCGTGGGCTCCGGCCGGACCGGCTCGGGGAGCCCGTCGATCTGGTCCCGGTTGAAGACGGCGAGGGTGCGCACGTACCGGCGTGTGCCCGGCTCCTGCCCCGCGTCCTCGGTTGCGGCCTCGTCGCGGTCCTTCTTGTCCGTAGTCGTGCCGCTGTGGAAGATGTGCGTGGCCTTCTGGCCGGCGCGCACCTGGCCGCCAATCTCCTGCGCCTGCACGTAGCCGAACCACTCGTTGGACGCGAAGCCGTGCACGCCGGCCGCGATCCACAGCAACATGATGTTGTTGCCTCGGTAGTGGTTCCCGGTCTTGCCGTTGCGCGGGAACGCATCCCCCGGCTGCGCGGTGTTGCTCCACGGCTGCACCCAGGGCGCCGCGCCGTTCTCCAGCTCGGCGATGATGCGCGCGGTAACGGTTTCGTACAGGTCGGGCTTGTCGGTCTGCGGCTGCTTCGCGGTGGCGGTCATGGCGGCGGCTCCGTGGTTGTAGGTTGTGCGTCCCTGCGCGGATCGTATTCCGGTCGGAATATCACTCGCCCGTCCGGTTTACGTGCATAAAGATATATTCTAATACACGAAAATGCAAGGGGCTTGTAGGTCTCCGCGTAAACACGGCCACAACGCAAAACCCCGGAAACGGCGCTTTAGCCGTTTCCGGGGGGCGCTCCACGGCCTGTCGCGGCGCCGCAGCTCGCCCCCGTGCACCCAGCCAGTCGCCGCACCGGGACCGACACCCCCCGATCGAGCAGTTCAAAAGACAAAACGCACGCGCGACTAGCGCGTGTCTGCTCGCGCGTGAAGGGTCGTCGGCCCGCAGGAGCGAAGCGACGAGGACCGGCGGCCCGGTCCGGAGTCACGCGCGACCACGCGGTGCTCGACCACACACGGCCGCCGGGTTGCAAGCGCCTCGTGCCCGCGGCCAGGTGCCGTTGAAGTTGTCGCCGTTGATGCAGTGGGCGGGGTTGGGGAGCGCGGCGGAGAGAGGGCGGGCGACGTGGGCGGGGTTCCCCTTGGGGTGCCCAGGTCGTCCGCCCGGTGCGACGCGGCGCGGGGGCGGGCAGTTGGCCGTGGAGCCTGCCGCGCCAGCCGGGCGCGAAGCGCGGGGGTTAAGGTTGGCGCGGGTGGCGGAACGGCCCGCGGCGCGCAGCGCCACCAGCAAACACCGCCATCAATCCGCTTCCGCAGTTTGCCGTTGCTGTTGGAAACCCGCGCGTAGTGGGCCATTCGATCTGGCCCCGAAGCGCGGGTTTCCGCGGCGCGGAGCGCCGCACCCGGGGCCGGCCACCGCACGGGAGCGCGGGGAAACGGGTTGGCACCGGGTTTTCTGCGCGCGACCTTCGCATGAGGGATACGCGCCCGGAGGGCCGGGACGCCACCGCCACGGCTGTTTGTGGCGGTGGTGGCCCGGCGCAGTTAGGCACGGTTGTATCGTGCCTTACTGCGCGCGTAGCCCGACCCCTGCTGTTGCTGTATTCCGGTCGGAATATGCTTTTACACGGCTTGTACCACGGGAATCGACGGATGTGGAGGCCGCCCCCCAGGAAGGCCAAAGACCGCATAAAGCCACCGCAGCAGCACCCGCGTAGATCCTCGCTTCAACGCGCCGTTCTCCAGCTTGTAGACGTGGCCGTAGGTCATTCCCACCACCGCGCCGAAGTCCTTCTTGCTCAGCCGCATGCGATGGTCGCGCAACTCGCCGATGAGGCGTCCGTCCAGGTGCGGCTCGTCGTCCCAAAGGGTCTCGCCGGAAACTCGCGCACGGGAGAGGGGAATGCTGGGATGCGGTGGCGCACCGCCCTCGATAACGTACGCCGAAAAAAGCCAGCGGAGCAGAACGGCCAGGGGGCCGGGAGCAACAGCCAGATCGCCGCCCTCGAGCTTGGAGATATGGCCGCGATCCGTTTCCAGCATCGCGGCGAACTGCGTCTTGTTCAATCTCAGGCGCTCGCGCAGAGCGGCGATCTGCGCGGGTTCGATCACGGCCGTGTCGTGGAGGGGCACGAACGCCTCCGGAGCTATGAGAATGCGTGTATTAGGATAGGGCCGATCGAATCTCGCAGCGGGGATGAAGGGCGGTCAAGACCTGCGTTTAGGCGGCCTCAGCGTCCCGCAAGGGATACGAGACCGCCCTCGGCGGCGACCCTCACTTTGGGGAGCTGGCGACCTGTCTCGGTGAGACCTCTATGGGGTGCGGCTGCCTCCCCGCCCTCGCTAGGCCCTGACACAGGATTGCGCAGCAGCCGTGACAAGTGACAACCGCACCCCCGCTATAGAGAGACAGCGACGCTAGAACGGTGCGCCCATCCGCGACCGGCGGGGGGCCCGTAGCCCTTCACCCTGCTTCCCCCCGTGCGCGTTCGCGCGCCCGCGCAAATACCACCTCTGCCGGGATGAGCCGACCTGCCTGGCTGTCGGCAAGCCCGGCCTGCAACGCGAACCGGAGCAGGCGCCGCTCGCCCTCTGGATCGTTCTCGGCCCACTCAAGCGCGTGCAGGGCGGTTTCGATTACTTCATCCGGCGAGGCGTAGACCCCGCCCCCGGCGCGCGTCAGAACCGCATTCGCAACGTCCCGTGTCACGACGAGCACGGCGAGTTCCGTGGGGAAATCGTATTGGTCGGAGGGCTCGCGCCCCCTCCCGCAAAGGACGTCGAGCGCTGCCGCCTGTGCTGCGGCGCGCGGATCCATCCGCATTCCCGCCGAGTGCGCCGTGGTCAGGCTCGCCCACAGTTTCGCGGATGCACCGCGGCTCAGCCGGCGCACGGCGATGTCATACCATTCCTGCGGCTCGTCCTCACCAAGCACACCCAGGAACAGTTCGGCGAGCACCGAGGCGAACATCTCATGTTCCGCGGCGATCACTTCGGCTTCGGCTTTGTTCTGCATGAGTGAGGTGGAATCGTCGTGGGCGTCTGGCCCGGCACTCAGGTGCGCCCCCGAACCTCTCCGCGAACAGGTCACGATTCGGCCCCGGGAAGTGGGCCCTTCCGTACCCCCAAGATCCACGAGCCATCGAGGGTCCAAGCCGCGGCTCCGGTAGATTGCGCGAACGGCAGCGAACAGCTCATCGGCCGCCTCGCTCCGCTGATCGGCGGGAACGACGGCGAGAAGGTGGTCCGCGACGTATCGAAACCCATCCGGTGAAAGCGGCACCTCGCCCGACAAGGCCCGCTGGAGGTACCAGCGGTGCAGACGCGCCAGCATCCTCCCGTGTGGAGCGGCAGTCCTGCCGTCGATGAAGTTCCGCGCCGCGCCGGGCGAGCACCCAAGTTCCGCCGCGATCTGCCGCCCGGACGTTCGCTCCGCGCGCAGTCGGACCGCCTCGCGGAACAATGCGATCACCTCCTCACGCTTCATCTGAGTCTTGTTTCGCGCTGCCGCACACGTGCGCGTCGTACCAACTTCCGAGCTTTCCCACCGTGGGCATGTACGGCTGGGTGCCGCGCAGGAAATTCGAGAGACCCGTGGGGCTCATCCCCACTTCGCGCGCAGCCTGGCGCAGGCTCACTTGATCCAGATGGGCCCCCAGCGCCTGGCGGATCTTGTCGATTCGGCGCGTGAACCCGTCCGGGTCGCGTTCGCGCTGGGCGTGCAGGCTGATGGGAATTTCCTCACCCATAGGCATGCCTCACCGAGGAGCGGGTGCGGAGTTGGTCCAGCAGTGAAGCACACTCCTGCGCCACCGGTTCCGCATGGATCCGGCGGGCGATCGCGAGCGCCCGACGTGCCGCGTTCTCCGCCTGTGCATCGTATCCCGTCTCCGCAGCGGCCCGGGCCAGCTCCAGAAATCCCCTTGCGGCTTCTTCGCTCTCGCCGAGCGACCCCAGCAGCGAATGTGCGTCGTGCCACACTTCGGCAACCGGCGGCGCGCCGTCAGACCCGGCCGTTCGCACGAGCAGCGTGAGCGCGCGTACCCGGTCGCGCGGCATGGTGAAGGCAGGGAGGAACCGCCGCAGCGCAGCCGCAGCGGCGGAAGGCGACTCACCCAGCAGCAGTGCTTCCGCGTGGTCCAGAACGACGCCGAGGAAGTGGGGATTTCCGGTTCCCCGCCGCAGCATCCGCAGCGCCGTGCGTGTCTCCGTCGCCGCAAACGCGTAATCGCCCCGCGCCATCGCCGTGCGCGCGAGCCCGTGGTGCGCGAGCGCCCGAACCTCGGTTCGGCCGCCGCGCCGGGCGGCCCGGATCGCCCGCTGGAACAGGGCTGCTGCTCCGCCTACTTCCGGGGCGCTCTGGAGACGAAGCCACGCCAATTCCAGGAGCGCCCTCGTGTAGACGTCCGAATTGCGTGCTCGCCGGGCGAGCGCGGTCGCGCGGCGCAGCCACGTCTCGGCTCCCGCCGTGCTCGTCCCCAGCCGTGCCGCCAGTCGCCCCGCCTCCAGCGTTACCTGGGCATCGTCCGGCACGACGAACGCCGCTGCTTGCGCGAAGCCGATGGCGGTGGCCACGGCGCCACGTGCCGCCGCCCACTCCGCGATCGCTCCGCACGCCCATGCCACGCATACGGCAGGTGGCCCTTCGCCGCCGGAAACGCCGAAAAGCACCCGCAGCGCGTCCACGGCTGCCGGCGATAGCCGCGAGCGTTCCAAGAGCGCCCCGGCAGCATCGGTGCTCGACCGAAATAGCGTCTCGCGCTCGTGCGCGGGCGTATCCGCCCAGAGCGCCACGTCGCGGTAGCTCGACCACAGCAGCATCGCCGTGGCCTCGTCGTGCTCGTGAAGGATACGGATGCCGGGGATCAGCTCGCCTGTGGATGGATCGCTGAGCAACGCCGGTGGCAGGCACCAGCGGCGGGTTGCGGGGCGCGGTCGGGCGCGGAGGGAAACGACGGACATTTCCGCGAGACTCCATTTCGTTTTAATGCAGAGACGGGCGCGGGGCTGCGGCCCGTGGTTTTTGTGAGTCCCACGTAGCCGGCGAGCCGGGAACGCGGCGCCCGGCGAGAGCCGGATAGTCCGGTAACGAACGTTCAGTGCGCCGCCGGGGGGCTCGACGCGTCACATTGTACACATGCGAGAAAAGGAGGAATAGAACGGATACACATGGCGGGATTTAATATTCGGATACCTACGGCGGGAAAAGGTAGTGGTAAATGTCGGCTATTGCGGTGAGAAACGTTCTGGCGCATGATGATGGTGACGTACGATGTTTACGTGAATTGATGCGTCAGCAAACGGTTTTCTCGCACGCGTGGCGAATGGCGAAATCGCCGGATCAGAAGAAGAAGCGGTATCGCACATCGTTGCCGCCCCCTCCGCCGCTGCCGGAGTATCACATACTGGCGGATGTGGATGATCCGCTCGCCCGCCTATTGCTCCGCGGTGTTCGGGATATTCGCGAGTGGGTGTTGCTGGATCCCGGCGATCGCGCGCCCGCGCCGGTCTCCCCGGCTATGCGCGAGGGGCTGGTGTTCGCGTCGGCCGCGCATCCGTCACTTGCTCGTGCTCTCGCGGTATTCTCCAGTATTCGAGAGGCGCCGCGGCTAGTTTCAGCGGGCGAGCTGATTCAGGCGTGCGTTGATGTGCGGATATGGGCAGAGGAACGGGGCCTCGTCCACACTGCGATCCATTTTGCGGAAACTGCGGCGGCGCTTGACCTGGACAATCCCATTCTCGCCTGTGATGCCGGGAGAGCGGCGCGACGCGCCGCCGCGGTGGAGCGCGCCGAAGCGTGGTTCGACCGTGCCGAGAAGCTCGGCGCCAGGAATAAGAACAAGCGTGAGTTGATCCGTGCATTACTCGGCCACGGCAACCTGATGCGCGAGCTTGGTAGATTTGCTGAGGCACGTGCATTCATCCTGCGCGCCTCGAAGATGGCGTCGTCGACGCGGCGCTACCGTCAAGCTGCCGAGGCGGCGCATGATCTGCTCTGCATCGCAATCGAGGAGGGTACCGTCACCGACGTGGAGGAGTACGTCGAGACGGCGCTGCGCACCTATCCCATCCATCATCCTTCCATTCCCCGGTTCGTGCACGATTGGAGCTTCCACTTGATACGTCAGCGCCTTTACGCCGAGGCCGTGCCACTACTCGCGGCGATCGTACCGGGGGCCTCGCGGCCCGAGTTGAAGCTTCTGTACTCTGGAACCCTCGCGCGAGCTGCCGCGGGAGCAGGCCGCGTAGAACAATGGAAGGAGGCTTCGGATACCGTGCTGGAGATGGTTGGGCTCATCCGGGAGTTCGCAGCCGCCTCGTTGGCCAACGTCGCGGAGGGGAGTCGCTTCTTCGGAGATTGGGAACGCGGGGAACGGTGCGCCAGACGCGCGATCGAAATCGCGCGCGAGCGCAAGGAGGCCGATGTGCTCGCTGGGAGCAAGCAGATCCTGACCGCGATCCGGCGCCAGGTTCCACCGGAAACGCAGGCCCGTCCCGCTGACCCGGAGCGCGTCGAGGCGATCACCGCGCGGATAACCGCACTGCTTCATCAGCGCCAGAAGCCTGCCCGTCGCCCCGTTGCGACCGACAGGGACCGGCACCCTCGGCAGGGTCGGGAGAATGACCCTAGCGAGGGTAATTAGTTCGTAATGTCGTACTGGGATAAGACAGCATGCCCAGACGGGGCTGAACGGCTCACCTGAGCCGATCCTCCACGCATCCGGGCACGGTCATGGCCGCATCGCGGTAGAGCCCGCGCACGGGCGTCCGCCAGCCGCCCCTCCGCTTCAGCCTTGCATCGCGTCCGGCACGCGAGACTCCACCCATCCCGGGGTGCACTCCTTCTTATCGCATTCATCCCCTTCACTCCGATCTC
>DASQLJ010000092.1:0-13107 GCA_035630095.1 Longimicrobium sp. | reverse complement strand
TCACCCCCTCCCCCAGTCTGTTTTGGGGGAGGGGGTGGCGAGCCTTGGCGAGCCGGGGGTGGGGGCCCGGCGCCGCCATCGCGCGAATCCTGCCCATCGCCCCGACATCTCGCGGTCTCCATCCACGAACTGCCCGGATCGACGCTGGAATGAGCGGCCCCCGCCTTGCCGGACGTCCGCGCGCCGGTATCTTCCCGCGCAGCGAACTCAATCCACGAACACCCGCACGTTGTGAGGAATCGATGCCGGACCCGCGCGTTTCAACGATGGCCGATGGGCTGATCGGCTCGGAGATCCTGCGCATCGCCGCGGACGTGCGCGCCATGCTCGCGCAGGGCGCCGAGGTGTGCAACCTGACGGTGGGCGACTTCTCGCCGGCCGAGTTCCCCGCGCCCCAGGCGCTGGTGGACGGCATCGTCGCGGCGCTGCAGGCGGGCGAGACCAACTACCCGCCCAGCGACGGCGTGCTCTCGCTGCGGCAGGCGGTGTCGGCCTTCTACGAGCAGTGGCTGGGGCTGACCTACGGCGTGGAGTCGATCCTGATCACCGGCGGCTCGCGCCCCGGGCTCTACGCCACCTACGGCGCGCTGGTCGATCCCGGCGACGCGGTGGTGTACCCGGTGCCGAGCTGGAACAACAACCACTACGTGCACCTGGTGGGCGCGCGCGGCGTCCCCATCGTCTGCGAGGCGGCGGACGCGTTCCTGCCCACGCGCGCGGCGCTGGAGCCCGCCGTCCGCGGCGCGCGGCTGCTGGTGCTCAACTCGCCGCTGAACCCCTCCGGCACCGCCTTCACCGCCGAGGCGCTGGCCGACATCTGCGACCTGGTGCTGGAGGAGAACGCCCGCCGCGGCCCCGGCGAGCGGCCGCTGTACGTGCTGTACGATTCGGTGTACTGGATGCTCACCTTCGGGCAGACGAAGCACGTGAACCCCGTGTCGCTGCGCCCGGCGATGGCCGACTACACCGTGTTCGTGGACGGTATCTCCAAGTCGTTCGCCAGCACCGGCGTGCGCGTGGGGTGGACCGTCGCCCCGCCCGACATCACCCGGCGGATGGCGAGCCTGGTGGGCCACATCGGCGCCTGGGCCCCGCGCGCCGAGCAGATCGCCGTGGCCAGCCTCCTCGCCGACCGCGCCACCATCGCGGCGTATCACGACACGATGCTGGCGGAGGTCTACGACCGGCTGGAAGCGCTGTACGAGGGGATCCTGGGGCTGCGCGAGCGCGGCTTCCCGGTGGAGGCGGTGATGCCGATGGGCGCCATCTACCTGAGCGCGCGCTTCGAACTGCACGGCGCCACGACGCCGGACGGCAAGACGCTCGCGACGAACAGCGACATCCGCCTCTACCTGCTGGAGGCCGCCGGCGTCGCGGTAGTGCCGTTCCAGGCGTTCGGGCTGCAGGAGGAGACCGGCTGGTTCCGCCTGAGCGTGGGCGCCGTCAGCCGCGCCGAGATCGAGCCGATGCTGCAGCGGCTGGAGGCGGCGCTCGCCGCGCTGACGACCGTGGGCGCCGCGGCCTGACCTTCGCTCGCCCAGGCAGAACGCACGGCACCCCTCGTCCACGCGGGCGAGGGGTGCCGTTTTTCGGGCCGACGCTGGACGATGCGGCTACTGGACCCGGTGCTCGTTCAGGTCGAGCCGCGGTTTCGGAGCCGCATCTCGCCGGTCGTTCGCATTCTTGATCAGCAGGACGATCACCACCAGCACGTTCAGGAAGACGCCGCCGAGGAACCACAGCCAGGGGCTGCGACCCGTGTTCTGCGCCCACAGCGCGCAGAACGCCCCGAAGAGGAACAGGACGAACCCGTAGTTCCCCGTATCCTCGCCGTCGTCGCCGTGTCTGTCGACCTCCTGCCGCAGGCGCCGGACTTCGGACTCGAGCGACGCCGTCTCCTCCCGCCGCCGCCGTTCCCGGGCGTTCACGTGATCCCGTAGCTCCCGCACCTCCGCTCCGACGTCCCGCGTGGGCGGCGCCTGGACCTGGCCCTGCACGGGGGCGGCGGCAACCAGGGCCATGAGGAGGATCGGACGGAGAACGGCGGCTGAGTGCCTGTTCATGGGCGCGACGGGGAATCAGGACCCGAAAGGAACGTCATTCGCTCAACCGTTGCGTGTGCGGCTGCGGAACACAAGAGCCTTGTGTCGCCGGCACCTCCTCCGGCGGGAGCCTCGTTCGCTCGTCCGTGCCTACGGCCGGCGGATGCGGATCTCTTCGTCCAGCGCGCCCTGGACGGCGGTGTCGGCGGGGAGCCAGAGGGTGAAGCACGAGCCCTTCCCCGGCTTGCTCTGCAGCGTCAGGTCGCCGCCCATCAGCCGGGCGAGCTGGCGGCTGATGGTGAGCCCCAGCCCGGTGCCGCCCTGGGTGCGCGTGCGCCCTTCCCTGGCCTGCACGAACGGCTGGAAGATGCGGGCGGCGTCCTCCTCCCCGATCCCGATGCCGTCGTCCTCCACGCGCACGAAGGTCCAGTTGGCGGTGCCGGCCAGGTACGCCCCGCGGTCCGGCTGCGTAGTGGTGCCGCAGCGCACCACCACCCGTCCCCCGGCCTCGGTGAACTTCCCGGCGTTGGAGAGCAGGTTCAGCAGCACCTGCCGCACACGGTCGGGGTCGCCCACGTAGCGCCCCTCGCCGAGCACGCACTCGTTCACCAGCTCCACGCCGCGCTCGCCGTACTGGGCACCCACCACGGAAACTGCCTCCAGCACGTCCACCCGGACCTGCGAGGGAACGTGCTGCACCACCATCTGTCCCGCCTCCACCTTGGACAGGTCGAGGATGTCGTTGATCAGGGTGAGCAGGTGCCGGCTGCTGGAGCGGATGCGGTCGAGCTGCGCACGCTGCTCTGGGGTCACGGGGCCGGCGAGCTCCATGTCCAGCAGCTCGCCGTAGCCGAGGATCGCGTTGATGGGGGTGCGCAGCTCGTGGCTCATGTTGGCCAGGAACTCGCTCTTCGCGCGGTTCGCCGCGTCGGCCGTGTCGCGCGCGCGCTCCGCCTCTTCCGTGCTGATGGAGAGCTCGGCGTTCAGCATCTCCAGCTCGACGGCCTGGTCCTGGAGCTGCTCGGACTGCGCCTGGAGCTCCGCCGCGAGCTGCTCGGCGTGCACCGCCCGGTCGCGCGCCTCGTTGCGCGCCACGCCGGCTTCGGCAAGCGCCTCCTCCAGCCGCTCGCGCACCTGCTGCAGCGTCTGCGTGAGCACCCGCGCGCGCGCCGCCGACTCGTCCGCGGTGCGGGCGCGCAGCTCGGCGGCGTCTTCGCGGCGCTCGGTGTCGAACAGCGCGCCGAGGACGGGGAGCACCGGCCGCAGCTCCGCCACGCCTCGCACGCAGGCGCCGTCGCCGGTGAGCACCGCCACGGCGCCCCCGGCCGCGCAGCCGGCCGCCCGCAGCGGCTCGCCGCCTGGACCAGGAAGCATTCCCGACGCATCGCCCTCGCGATCGCAGCGCTCCACGAAGGCGCGCCACTCGGCCGCGCCGCGCAGCGTCTGGCGCAGCCCGGGCGCGGGGAGGAACAGCCCCAGCTCCGGGTCGCGCGAGAAGAGCAGGAGCGCGTCGCCGCCCAGGAGGCGCGCCAGTGCGGCGGCGACGTCCTGCCGATTGGCGCGCCTCGCGAAGGCGCCGACCGCGGCCAGGATCTCGCCGGAGGCGGCCCGCGTGGAATGCGCGGCGGGGGCGGCGGCGGGCGCTTCGCTGGTCACCGAGCGCTATCGCGGCAGCACCACGACCACGGCCGTGCAGTTGTGGAAGCCGCTGAACTGCCCCTCGGCCTGGGCGATCTGGCCGTAGGTGTTGAAGCCCGCGAAGGGCACCGTTCCCAGCTCGCCCTGCACCGCCGCCAGCTCGTCGCCGAACGCCTGCCCCAGCCGCAGCCGCGTGGCCACGCAGTCGAAGAGGAACGCAACCGCCGGCTCGTGCCCGTCCATCTGCTCCAGCGCGGCGCGCGTGGCCCATGCAGCGGCGTCGGCCGCGTCGGTGGCGGTGGTGGCCATGATGCAGGCGGTGGCGCCCGCCGCCACGTCGGCGGCGCAGGCGATGCTGCCGTCGTCCGCCACCGCCAGCGGCACGCGCAGCCGGTAGCCGTCGGGCGATTCCACCCCCAGCACGTTGTGCAGGAAGAAGGGAACGGGCTCGGCGTGGTCGAAGGCCTGCCCCGTGGCCTCGGCGTGCGCGTCGAACACCTCCACGGCGGGAACCGCGTTCAGGCTCCCCAGCAGCATCCCCTCCGACGCGGTCACGCGCATCCGGTCGGGGCTGGGGTTCCACCCGTGGCGCACGCCGATCCCCACCGGCTTGTTGGAGAGGATCTCCAGCGCCACGGCCGCGTCGCTGGCCACCTCGGTGCCGCAGAACACCACCGTGTGCTGGAAGCGCGCGTCGTCGCCCGCGCCGCCGCCGAAGAAGCGGTAGATGCCGCCGGTGAGCAGCGTGAGCCGCTCCACCAGCTCGTCGGCGAAGCCCGCAAGCGCGTCGGTGAGCACCAGCGCCGAGCGGTACCGGTACCCCGCCGACGCGAGGCCCTCGAAGCCTTCCACGATCCTCTGGGCCACACCCTCGCGGTTTTCGCGCAGCCCGCGGCCCAGGCTGGCGGTGAACGCCATCTCCGGCGCGCTGAGCGCCACCGCCGCCGTCATCCCCGTCCCCGCGGCGTCGCTGGTGAACTCGCCGGCCGACGAGCACCCCACCATCACCTTCGGGCCGCACCCCGCCTGCAGCGCCGCCAGCAGCGCCTCGTGGTCCTGGTCGGGCGACGCGAAGACGATCAGCGCGTCGGGCGACGCGCCTCCGAGCTGTTCGGTGATCGACGCCGCCAGCTCTTCACCCGCGGCCCGTCCGCTCGCGCGCGTCTGAACGACTGCTGCTTCTGCCATCAATGCCTCGTCGGGGTGCGGAGAAAGGGTCCAGGGTCAGCGAAACGGCCCCGGCGCCATCGTCGTGGCGCCAGGGTTCCGATCGCCGGGTCGTCGATGCCGTTCGCGCAGCAATCGGGCTGAATGCAAGGCCCGTGACAACGCCGTACATCCAGGCGATGGATCGACTTAGGCCCCGTTCCGCTCCGCTCGCCGAGCCGCGCATCCCCACGGCGCGTGCCCCTGCGCGCGAGAGCCGACGCGCACAGCCTCGCACGGTTTGCGAGGCTTCCCATTGTACTAGCCGCGGCTCCAGTCACCCCGTCTTGACCGCCCGCGGATCCACCCCTGCGCGTCCCGAATCCACGCATGCTCTCCCGTCACGACTCGTAAACGACCTCGAACTCCGGGCCCAGCTCCGCCTGGAGCGTGGCGAGCATCTCCGTGGCGGCGGCGTGGAAACGCGCTTCCTCCTCCGGTGTCCACGGGCCCGGGTCGGGCGGATACTCCCAGTTGAGCGATTGGTCGTGCCACACGCCGAGCTGCTCCAGCCGTTCGCGCGTTCCGGGCGACAGGGGGAGGAGGTCCTCGATGGGGCCCACGTCGAAGCGGTCCAGTGCCGCGTCGTTGCCGCACCACAGGTTGCCGCAGCGCCACTCGAACATCAGCCGGATGCGGTAGCGCGCGGTTTCCGTTCGCTCGCTCACGCTGACCCGCTTTCTTCCCACCAACCGGTCTTCGATCGGGAACCAGATCTCGACCACCCCCGAGCCGGTCCTGGCGTCGAAGCGCTCGTCGTAGAGCTCGAAGTCGGGGGTGTCGGCCGGCTCGTGGCTGGAGTTGGGGAGCCAGTCCTCCCAGATGCGCCTCCACGTTTCCGGCAGCGTGGACACGTGCCCCTCGTGCGTGAACACCGCGTACCGCTGCTCGGGAACGCGCATCCGCCCCAGGTCCGCGGGCACATGCGCGAAATCATCCACCTCCACGGCGGTCATGTACTCGAACTGTTCGCCAGCCGTGCCGCACATGGCACCGTAGGCAGTCGCCTCCGTCTGCCCGGCGACGCGTCCGCGCTCGCGCATCTCTCGCCACTGCTCGGGGATGGTCGCTCCCGCGTCCGCAAAGCGATGATGCCGCCGGATGCCGACGAGCAGCATCGCACGGCCCGTCTCGTATCTGGGTGACATCGGCTCGGCCATGGGTTTCGATGAAGCAGGTGGGGACTCGTTCGACATCCGCATCGGCGGATCTCGTTCCGGCCAGTCTACCGATGCTCGAAATCCGGCACAACCACCGGCGTCCAGTTAAGATGATGATGATGGTCCGTGGATTGAATCAGCCGTGCCGCATCACCTGACCCGGAGCCGGATGCCCGCAGCCAGCCGCGCCGAACGCATCGACCACCTCTCGTTCACCCCGCTGCACCGCCGCCTGCTGCTGGTGGCCGGCGCCGGGTGGGCGATGGACGCGATGGACGTGGGGCTGATCTCGTTCATCATGGCCGCGCTGGCGGCGCAGTGGCACCTGTCCAGCGGCACGGTGGCGTGGATCGGGTCGGTGGGGTTCGTGGGGATGGCGCTGGGCGCGTCGCTCGGCGGGAGCGCGGCGGACCGGTATGGGCGGCGCACCGTCTTCGCCGCCACGCTGCTGATCTACGGCCTGGCGACGGGCGCGGCCGCGCTGTCGTGGTCGGTGGCGTCGCTGCTGGTCTTTCGGTTCCTGATCGGCCTCGGGTTGGGGGCGGAGCTGCCGGTGGCGTCCACGCTGGTGAGCGAGTTCGCGCCGGTGCGCATCCGCGGGCGCATCGTGGTGCTGCTGGAGGCGTTCTGGGCGGCGGGGTGGATCCTCGCGGCGCTGATCGGCACCTTCGTGGTGCCGATCTCGGACGAGGGATGGCGGTGGGCGTTCGCGGCCGGGGCGCTCCCGGCGCTCTACTCCGGCGTGGTCCGCCGCGCGCTCCCCGAGTCGGTGCGCTTCCTCGAAAGCCGCGGCCGCGCCGACGAAGCCGAGGCGGTGGTCCGCCGCTTCGAGGCGGCCGCAGGCGTGGAGGCGCCGGCCGCACCGTCGTCACCGACGATCGAGGAGCGCCCGGCCAGTGTCGCGAAGCCCGCGCGCGTAGGGCTGGGGCAGCTCTGGCGTGGAGAGCTGGCGCGGCGTACGCTGGCGCTGTGGCTGGTGTGGTTCGGGATCAACTTCGCCTACTACGGCGCCTTCATCTGGCTCCCCGCGCTGCTGGTGCAGCGCGGGTTCACCCTGGCGAAGTCGTTCCACTTCACCCTCTACATGACCTTCGCGCAGCTCCCCGGCTACGCGGTCTCGGCCTGGCTGATCGAGCGGTGGGGGCGGCGGCCCACGCTGGCCGTGTTCCTGGCCGGCTCGGCGGGCTCGGCGCTCCTCTTCGCCCAGGCGGGGTCCGACGCGAGCGTGCTGGTGGCCGGCTGCCTCCTCTCGTTCTTCAACCTGGGCGCGTGGGGCGCCGTCTACGCCGCCACGCCCGAGGTGTATCCCACCGCCATGCGCGCGACGGGCGCGGGGTGGGCGGCCGGGTTCGGGCGCATCGCGTCGATCCTGGCACCGCTCTCGGTTCCGCCACTGCTCGCCTTCGGCGGCCCGCAGGCGGTGTTCGGCACCTTCGCCGCGTTCTTCGGCCTCGCGATCGTCGGGGCGCTGCTGCTGCCCGAGTGGCGTGGCCGCGAGCTGGATGCGGCGGAGGCGTGAATCGGCCAGGAGGCTGTGTAATTCCAATTTTCGGGATTATGCTGGACACGAAGAGCACTCCAGACCCGAGCACAAACCGCTCTAGTCGCGCGGAGCCGTTCGCATTAGCCGGGACCGAACGCTCGGCGCACCCCTCGCATCTTCCGAATTGGGAACGATCGTGCGGACCGTGGGCGGCCCGGCGATCTCATTCAGGGCGTGGCGTCGAGCTTCGTCAGGTGGACGAGCTTGTCGCGTAGGACGAGGTCGTAGGCGCGGAGCCCCTGCACGATGCGGAGGATCCGCTCGTCCCCGGCCGTCATCGCCCGGACCTCGAACGCATCCGGCTGCGGCCGCTCGAAGCCCTGCATGGCGTCGATGGCATCCTGCAACTCCCTATTCTGCAGCTGTGCATGGCGCTCGCCCAGCCGGATGAAGCGCGTGCCCGCGTGGTTTTCCACCAGCAGCCGCCACTGGTCGCGCAGGATGATCCCGATCTCGCGGAAGTAGTGCAGCCGCCATTCCTCCTGGGGCGGCTCGTCCCGGGGGACCAGGAGAACGGGAAGCACCGGCATGGTCCGCGTGTACACCGTTCCCCACTCCGCCGGGTCGGCCACGGTTTCCTCGCGTTGGTCCACCACCAAGCCGGACACGGGGCTCTGCAGTTGCACGGTCGCGGTCCACATGGAGTCTGGAAAGATGGGTAGCAGGGGCCTCCGGTCGCTGTGGTACAGGCGCAGGTTGGCCTCGATCAGCCGCTCCCCCCGGTTCACCCACTGTCCGACCCGCACGTGGGATTTCACCGCGACCTGCCGCCCCAGCATCCCCGGGATCCCCGCCTCCTCGAAGGCGGGGACGAACAGCAGGTCGCTGCCGAAGTGGATGGTGGTGGGAACCGTGCCGGCCTGTTCCTGGATCGCCTGCGTCATCATGGACCTCCGATCGAAGGAATCGCCTCCGGGGCGCGCCCGGAGGCGGAAGGGAATGAACGCCTTGCTTCATGGTGCGCCGCCCGCGCACGGCGGGTCAACCGTTATGCCGCTCTCCGGTTCAGGCTCCCGCTCTGGTCAGCAGGCCGGCTGGACGCAGGGGGCGGCGGACACGATGCTGGCATGCCTCGGGAGCGTCGCGATCTTCCCCCTGATGATCCCGTGTGGTACGTGTGAGCGCGGGACGTTAGAGTGGGTTGCTCGGGTCCGGAGGGCTCTTCGTATCCAGCAGTCAAACGGCGAACCGACTCGACTACTCCGGGCTGATCGGAAAACCGCTCTAAACCCTCGGTCCGAGCGATAATCGGCCTGTCGAAGGCTGGGTATAAATCCATCCGCCGCCGCCGGACTTTGGTGTGGAGGCAGATGCGGTGCAGCGGCGTCCTCAGTATGACATCTTCGCGGTTGGTGAGAAATGCCACGGTCGATCTCGCAATCCGGTTTGAGACGAGGGATTGCGGAGGGATTTCCGACCTGCTTCACGGCACGCGAGCACCGATCTGCATTCGATTACGTCCTGGCAGGATAGCCGGGCGGCGGCTTGGCCGGCCCGGCCGTGGTGGGGTCGATTGCATCTGTAACGACGCTTGAAATCGCTATTCAATCCTCGTCCGAAAGGCTCCAGCCCAGCCGCGCGGCCGTGATCATCACGCCAAACACGCCGCCATACAACATCCAGAGCCCGATCCACTTTGGCACGCCCAGGCTGCTCGCGCGGACGGCGACGATGAACCCCGCGACGATCATTGCCAGAAAGGCAGCGCCCTCCACCAGCCGCCTCGTCACCGGCGCCGAAACGTGCTCACCCGGCCGAGGCGCGACGCGACGCCGGATCGCACCCCCGATCCGCACGGCCTCCGAGCGCCCGGCCCAGAGCTCCACGAAGCCACCGATCAACGACGCGAGCGCGCCCATCGTCCCACCTCCGGTTACACCAGCGTACGCGCCTCCACCACGCCGGTTTCACCCGGGACGATGTCAGGCGGGTGCGCAGATGAACAGCAGCGACAACGGATCGCTCGTCTCCGGGTGCCGCGGCTCGCGGACGGACACGATCCGGTAGCCGCTGTCGTGCAGCAGCGATACCCACGATTCCAGCGTGCGGTAGAACCACGGCATCGACGCTGGGAACGGCAGGTCGAAGCCGGAGAACGTTTCCGTGCGCCACGCGTCGCGGTACGGCGCGTCGCCGCGGGCCGCCCACGGGTGTACCGTCTGGATGCAGAGCGCGCCGGAGGGCGCGATGCACCGGCGCACCGCCCGCAGCACGAGGCCGACGTCCTTCTCCAGCAGCGCGAAGTTGAAGATCACCGCATCGAAGTCCGCCCCGAGCGCCTCGGGATCCGCGACGATCTCCGCGTACGACCGCACGTGGAAGGCGCCGCCCCCCGCCGCGCGCGCCGCATCGATCAGGGGAGCCGAGCCGTCGACGCCTACGACGTCGATGCCCCCCTCCGCCAGCGCCCGCGCAAGCCATCCCTCGCCGCACCCAACGTCCAGCGCTCGGCGCGGAGCGCGTTGCCGCACCGCCTCCACGATGGCCGCGCCGGTCGCGACGCGGCGGCTCTCGATCCGCTCTTCGCGCACCACCCGCGTCCACGCCGCCGCATTGGCGACCCACGCGGCTTCCAGATCGGAGGAGGAGGATCTCTGGTTCATCGGAACTCGGAGGCGGCGGCGGGAGGACAGTGATGCGTCGGTTCACGTTAGCAGTGACCGCGCCTTTGCGAATACGTCGGCGGAGGAGATGGTCTGCACGTCGCCGCGGCGATGGGCCTCCAGCCGCTGATGGATCTCCGCCTCCCATGCGAGCTCAACCTCAGTCGGGTCATCCTCGGTGCCTTCGTCCAGGCTGACGATCAACCGGTACGCGAGGGCAGCACGTTCGTTGCTCGGTAGTGCAAGTGCCTCCGATTCCAGACGATCGGGCGGGACGCTCATTGGTTGTTCGATGCTGAGGGATACAACGTAAGCGGAATCCATGTCCGACAAGCCGGCCACCCTCACCGCACCACGATCGTATCCCGCAGCCAGTGCTCGTTGTCGCGATATGGATAGTCGGCGGTAAACTGCAGGCCGCGGCTCTCCTTGCGCAGCATCGCGCAGCGGACGATCAGCAGCGCGGCCTGCACCACGTTGCGCAGCTCGACCAGCTCGGGGGTGGGGCGGCGGGTGGCCCACCAGCCGTTCACGCGCTCGCTCACCGCGCGCAGCCGCAGGTCCGCCTCCGCCAGGCGCTCGTCGCTGCGCACGATGCCCACCAGGTCCCACATCAGCCCGCGGATCGCCTCGCGCTCCGCCTCGATCGACACGTCGTCCGGCCCATCGCCAGCCGAGCCGTGCGGCGGCAGGCCGGGCTCCAGCATCCGCGTGACGGAAAGCTGCGGGCCGATGCGCTCCGCGGCGCGGTGGGCGAAGACGATCGCCTCCAGCAACGAGTTGGACGCGAGGCGGTTGGCGCCGTGCACGCCGGTGCACGCCGTCTCGCCCGCGGCGTACAGGCCGGGGACCGACGAGCGCCCGTGCGTGTCCGTGAGCACGCCGCCGCACAGGTAGTGCGCGGCGGGGACCACCGGGAGCGGCTGGCGCAGCATGTCGATCCCCCGCTCCGCCGTCTCGCGCAGGATGTTGGGGAAGCGCTCGCGGATCTCGGCCTCCGCGATCGACGAGCAGTCCAGCAGCACGAACGCGTCGCCGGTGCGCTTCATCTCGGCGTCGATGGCGCGCGCCACCACGTCGCGCGGGGCCAGCGAGGCGAGCGGGTGGTAGGCGTCCATGAACGCCGTCCCGTCGCGCCGGCGCAGCACCGCGCCCTCGCCGCGCACGGCCTCGCTGATCAGGAAGGTGCGCTCGCGGGCCGGGTACAGCGCGGTGGGGTGGAACTGGATGAACTCCATGTTCGCCACTTTCGCCCCCGCCCGGTACGCCATCGCCACCCCGTCGCCCGTGGCGATCGACGGGTTCGTCGTGTGGCGGTAGACCTGGCCGCAGCCGCCCGTGGCCAGCATCACCGCGCGGGCGAGGATCGGCACCGCGTCGCCCGGGTCGGCGTCCAGCACCAGCACGCCGCAGCAGCGCTCGCCGAGCGTGCCGGGGTCCGTTGCCATCAGCAGGTCCACGGCCGCGGTGTTCTCGTAGATGGTGATGTTCTCGGCCGATGCGACCGCCGCGAGCAGCCCGCGCTCGATCTCGCGCCCGGTGAGGTCTGCCGCGCGCACGATGCGCCGGCGCGAGTGCCCGCCCTCGCGCCCCAGCGACAGCTCGCCGTCCTGCTGCTCGCTGAAATCCACCCCCAGCGCGATCAGCTCGCGCACGCGCTCGGGCCCCTCGCGCACCAGCGCGTCCACCGCGTCGGGGTGGCAGAGCCCGGCGCCGGCCACCAGCGTGTCCTCCTTGTGCAGCTCGGGCGAATCGTCGGACCCGAACGCGGCCGCGATCCCGCCCTGCGCCCAGTTGGTGGACGATTCCGGCCGGCTCTTCTTGGTCACCAGCGCCACCGAACCGTAGCGCGAGACCTTGAGGGCGAAGAAGAGCCCCGCGATCCCGCTCCCCACCACCACCACGTCGGCCTGCCTCATCGCCGCCCGCCTTCCAGCGCGCGCCGCAGCGCCGCGTCCAGCGCGTCGAGCCCGGCTTCGAGCCGCACCGCCTGTTCCAGCACGAGCACCTCGGGAGATGGGGAAAAGAGCGGGCGCAGCTTCACCGCGTCCTTGCGCGTGATGACGATCGGCCGCCCCATCGCGCGCGACACGATGCGCAGCGCGTCCGCCGCCGAAAAGGGGTGATGATCGGGATACGCGGCCTCCTCCACCGTCGCGCCCGCCTGCCGCAGGGTGTCGAAGAACGGCGCCGGCATCCCCAGCCCCGCCACCGCGACCACCTCGCGCCCCGCGAGCGAGTCCACCGGCGCCTGCTCGCCCCCGTGCAGCCCCGCCAGCCGGTCCGCCGCGAGGTGGCACACCGCGACCGCCTTCCCCGCCACGAGCGAGACCTCCCCCGCGACCTCCCCCGCCCGCGCGGCGGATGCCGATTTGCGCGTGAGCACCACCACGTCCGCGCGCCCGAGCGCGGACAGGTCCTCGCGCCACGGCCCGCGCGGCAGCAGGCGAGGGTGCCGGCTCCACGTCTCCACCGCGATTAGGACGATGTCCAGGTCGCGCGCGAGCCGCCGGTGCTGGAATCCGTCGTCCAGCACCACCACGTCGCACCCGGCGGCGGCCAGCTCGCGCGCCGCCTCCACCCGCCGCGCCGCGGTGGCGACGTGGACGCCGGGGTTCAGCTCGCGGTGCAGGATCACCTCGTCCTCGCCGTAGCCGCGCAGCGCGATCCCCGGCGTGCGTCCCCACTCCCGCAGGCGCGCCGCGACCCACGCCGCGAACGGCGTCTTCCCCGCCCCGCCCACGCCGATGTTGCCCACGCTGATCACCGGCACGTCCACGGATTCCGCCGCGATCGTCCCGCGATCGAACGCCGCGTTGCGCGCCGCCACGATCCCGCGGAACGCCCACTCCGCCGGCAGCAGCGCCACGTCCAGCACCTTGCCGCCCGGCCCGGACTCACCGGCCCACCAGCGC
>DASQLJ010000091.1:0-3746 GCA_035630095.1 Longimicrobium sp. | reverse complement strand
TGGGCGTGGGGAGCATCGACCTGCGCGTGGCCGGCCGCAACCTGAAGACCTGGACCGACTACTCGGGCTATGACCCCGAGGTCAACCTGGGCGGCGCGTCGGTGGGCAACCGCGGGATCGACTGGTTCGTGGAGCCGATCTCCCGCGCCTGGGTGTTCTCGGTCGGCATCAACAACTAACGGAGGACGACGTGACCGCATACAACAGACACATCCGGGTCGCCGGCCTCCTCGCCGCGGCGCTCGGAACCGGGGGGTGCAGCGACTTCCTGACCGGTCCGGGGCTCAGCGAGAACCCGAACCAGCCGGTCGTCGCGACCGCCGCGCAGCTCTTCATCGCCTCGCAGGGGCAGGCGTTCGTGCGGCAGGAGGGGCAGCTGGCCCGCACCGCGGGCATGTTCGTGCAGCAGCTCGCCGGGACGTTCAACCAGCAGCTGGCGCACGGCAGCAACTACCTGAACACCGAGTCGGACTACTCGATCCACTACAACGGCTTCTACATCGGCGGCGGGCTGGTGGACTGGCGCAAGATCCAGGCAGCCGCGGTCGAGGCGGGCGATGCCCAGACCGAGGGGATCGCGCAGGTCTGGGAGGCCTTCCAGATGGGCACGGCCGCCAGCATCTGGGGCGACATCCCCTACCGCGAGGCCGTGATCGGCAACCCGACCCCGCACCTGGACCCGCAGCAGCAGGTGTACGCCGACATCCAGGCGCTGCTGAGCACGGCGATCACCAAGCTGGGCGGCTCGGGCCCCGGGCCCGCGGGCGCCGACCTGGTGTTCGGCGGCAACACGGGCCGGTGGACCCGCGTGGCGCGCTCGCTGAAGGCGCGCTACCACCTGCACACGGCGGAGCGCCTCGGCGCGCCCGCCTACCAGGCGGCGCTGGCCGAGGCGCTGCTGGGGATCAACGAGGCGCCGGCGAACGCGGACGCCGCCATGCTGGGGCAGGGCGCGGGCGACTTCCGCGCCTTCCACGGAACGTCGATCCAGGAGTCGAACCTCTGGAGCCAGTTCCTCAACGCCCGCCAGGACATCGTGGCGGGGAACGCGTTCCTGCAGACGCTGATCGCGCGCAACGATCCGCGCCTGCCGGTGTACTTCGCCCCGGTGTCGGGCACCACCTACCGCGGCGCGAACCAGTTCGGCACCGCGGTGGGCGGCAGCCCGTCGTCGGAGGTGGGGGCGCCGCGGCGCGCGGCGGCGTACCGCCAGCCGTTCGTGAGCTGGGCCGAGACCCAGCTCATCATCGCCGAGGCCAAGTTCCAGCTCGGCGACGTCACGGCGATCAACCACCTGAACAGCGTGCGCACCAGCGTGGGGCTGCCGGCTCTCGCGGGCCCGATCACGCTGGCCGACATCATGACCGAGAAGTGGATCGTGATGTTCCAGAACATCGAGGCCTGGAGCGACTACCGCCGCACCTGCTTCCCGGTGCTGTCGCCGGGCGGCACCCCGGTGGCGGCGGCGATCCCGGGGCGCCTGCCGTACGGCCTGGCCGAGCGGCAGAACAACCCCAACATCCCCGCGCCGGCGCAGCAGCCGCAGCGGAACTGGAACGACCCGACCCCGTGCTCGGGGAGCTGAGCGCGGGTCGAGGCTGATGTCTCCGGCCCGGGCGCAGGCGTGGCCCGGGCCGGCTTCCTTTCAGGCGTGGAGGTCCTTTGATGAACCGATGGGCTGACGGCACCCCGCGGGCGGGTGCGGGGCTGCGCGCGACGTCGCTGGCGCTGCTCGGCGTGTTCGTGCTGCAGGGGTGCTATTCGGTGACGACGGTGGAGCCCGGAGCCCTGCAGCCGGGTTCGCGGGTGGTGGCCTCGCTCACCGCCGAGGGCTCGCAGCAGCTCGCTGCGCAGGTGGGGCCGCGGGTGGTGGCGGTGGAGGGCGTGCTGGACCAGGCCACCCCCAGCCAGCTCTCGCTGCGGCTGGTGCGCACCGAGGGGACCAACCAGGTCTCCACCTTCTGGAACCAGGAGGAGGTGATCGTCCCGCGCCCGGTGATCGCGCAGCTCAGCGAGCGCCGGCTGAACCGCCCCAGGAGCTTCCTGGTGGCGGGGATGATCGTGGGCGGCGCGCTGCTGGCCGCCACGCTCGCGGGGGGCGTCCTGACCGGCGACGGCGGGGACGGTCCCGACCCATCGCCGGTGAACTGAGAGCCGCAGCGCTCCGCACCTGCGAAGAACGCCCCGCTCCGGCCATCGCCGGGCGGGGCGTTCCAACAGAAGTCTCCCGAGATTTCAGAAATAGTCGTCGATCCGGGACCGCCAGGGGTGTCACACAGAGTCACAGAGGCAAAGAAAGATTCGAGCAGTTTCTGCGTGCCTCCGTGTGACCCTGTCGTTTACTGAGTTGAGATCCGATCAGTGCCTGGGGAGCTAGAAGAACGGCTCTTCCCGGGCGTTCTGCCGGGTGAGGCGGACCATGGAGCTGTCGGTCGACTCGGCGTTCAGGCGCACCTGCCACTCGAGCACCGCGTCGGGGAGCACGTAGCGCGAGACGGCGTACCAGCGGCCGGGGTCCACGGCGAAGCCCGCGCGGCCGCGCGCGTCGGTGGTGTCGGACTGCTCGGTGAAGCCGGTACGATTGGTGCGCTCCTTCACCGCGGCCTCGAAGTCCTCGCGGCGCTCCTCCAGCCAGCGCGCGCGCGCCGTGCGGATGGCGGCGAGCTGGGCCACCAGGGCGCGCCGGCGGGCCTCCACCCGGGCCACCGCGGTGTCGCCCCTCGGCTTGACCCGCGCGGCTTCGGCCTGCAACATGCGAAGTTGCTCCAGCGCACCCTCGGGGTAGCGGGGGAGGGGCGACTCGTCCTCGGCCCCGAGTGAATCAAGAATGGCCCGCCGGTCGTAGGGAAGCAGGCGAACGGGGAGGTCGGCCACCGGCTGGGTGCCTTCGGGGCCCAGCGAGGCCAGCACCACCACGTTTTCGGTTTCGCCGCCGCACGCCGCGGCGGCCACGAGCAGGGCGAGCCCCCACAGCGGTCGCTTCATAGGGCCGGGTCCGGAAGAGTGACGTTGGAGAGCTTGGCGAACGCGAGGCCCGAACGTACGAGCGCCCCCGCGGCGGGGCAACGCATGCGATCTTCGCGCCGCGGCGGCGCCATCGCCGCGCTGGCGCTGGCCGTCGCCGCCGGCGCGCTCGCGCCCCCCGCGGCCGCGCAGCTCCAGCTGCCGGCGCCGCAGGGCTACGTGAACGATATCGCGAACGTCATCGCCCCAGCCTACGAGGACAGCATCGAGGCGGTGGTGGACGACGTGCGCCAGAAGAGCGGCGGCGAGATCGTGGTCGTCACCCTGCCGTCGCTGGAGGGGCGCAGCCGCGACGAGGTGGCGCTGCAGATCGGCCGCGAGTGGAAGGTGGGGCAGGCGGGCGGCCCCACCGACCGCAACCGCAACACCGGCGTGGTGGTGCTGGTCTCCATGCGCGACCGCAAGTGGAAGATCGAGACGGGCACCGGCGCGCTCACCTTCATCCCCGCGGGCGAGGCCGGGCGCATCGGGCGCGAGCAGCTGGTGCCCGGGCTGCAGGCGGGCAACCCGGGGCGCGGCATCTACCGCGCGGTGCTGGCGCTGGGCGAGGCGTACGCGGGGCAGTTCGGCTTCCAGCTCACGCCGCAGTACCCGGCGCCCGGCCTGGCCGGCCCCGCGGCTCCGCAGGGCGACCCGGGGTACCAGGGGCGCCGCTCGCGGCAGGGGGGCGGGTCGTTCTGGTTCTACCTGGTGGTGATCGTCCTGGTGATGGTGATCAGCCG
>DASQLJ010000090.1:0-12241 GCA_035630095.1 Longimicrobium sp. | reverse complement strand
CCGCTCTACATCTCCATCGTCTCGCAGGTGGCGGTGCCGCTCGGCATCTGCTTCGTGGTGCAGCAGACGGGAACGCTGCAGCCGCTCCACGTCTGGCTCGCCGTCCTGGCCGGCCACGTGACGCGCTGCGTGCTGAGCGTGCTGCGGTTCCGGCAGGGAAAGTGGCGCCGAATCGCCGTGGACATCGGCGGCGCGGGGGAGAGGCGACCGGCTGCTCCGTGACGCCGGTCTTCGGGAGGGAGCCCCGGAAGTGCCCGTGAGGGACGCGCCAGGAGACGTGAACGGGGCTGCCGCGACGTGCGGCAGCCCCGTTCCGCATGCACGCCCGTGGGCCGCGGCGTGGCGGTGGACGCGGCGCCCCTTGACCCTCACATTGATGAGAGGGTTTACCTTTCGCTCGTCCCGCGATCGCGCGGGCGGCGGCACACCAGGTCGAGACCGGCAGATGCGCGTTGGAGAGCTGGCGGCGCGGACGGGGGCGAGCATCCGCTCGATCCGCTACTACGAGCAGGCGGGGCTGCTGACGGCCACGCGGCGGCCCAACGGCTACCGCGAGTTCGACGCGGGCGCGGTGGAGCGCGTGGGCGCCATCCGCGGGCTGCTGGAGGCCGGCTTCACCATCGACGAGATCCTGTCGCTCTCCTCGTGCCTCACGGCGTCGGCCGACGACCTCGACTGCTGTGGGCAGACGGCCGCGCTCTACCGCGGCAAGCTGGAGAAGATCGATCTGCAGATGCGCACGCTCGCGCAGCTCCGCGGCCGCATCCAGGAGCGCATCGCCGCGCTGGAGCCGTGCTGACTGACGCCGCCGCACCCGACGAACCCGAACGACCGGAGCACCACGATGTCCAACGCCGTCGCCGTCACCGACCAGACCTTCGCCGCCGAGGTGGAGCAGCACCCCGGCCTCACCCTCGTCGACTTCTGGGCCGCGTGGTGCGGGCCCTGCCGCATCATCGTCCCCTTCGTGGAAGAGATCGCCGCCGAGCGCGCCGGCACCCTCAAGGTCGCGAAGGTCGACTCGGACGAGAACCCGCGCGTCTCGGCGCGCTTCAACGTGCGCTCGCTCCCCACGCTGCTCTTCTTCAAGGACGGCCAGGTGGTCGACCAGATCGTGGGCGCCGTCCCCAAGGCGCGCATCGACGAGGTGGTCGCGCGCCACGCCTGATCTCGCGTCTAGCGGGACTGTTGGGCTTACCAAGGCAAGCAGGGCGAATGAATTCGCTGCAACAACCACACGAAGTCCGCCTTCGCGGACTACTGCCATCGGTGCAGCCGCAGTTCCAGCGCGCGCAAGAAGTCTCTCGCAGTCCTCTGCGATCTCCGGCGCGATGAAGGAGTCGGCGCGAAGCGCCCCAGGTCCCTCTCCCAGGCTGTTTTGGGAGAGGGACAGCCGCGAAGCGGCAGGGTGAGGGCCCGCCCACCTCGATCCCCATCCCCCTACCACCGTTGCGGCACACGCCTTGATGCTCCCCCCTCCCCTTCGAGGCGGCGGTGAACGGGACAAGGGCCTGGAGTGGAGCATGGCGACGGAAATGCTGACGGATCTGCTGCCGCAGGTGAAGCGCGGCGACGCGGAGGTGGACCTGGCGCACGACGTGGTGTGCCTGCGCACGGGGATCGTGAACCTGTTCCTGGTGGGCGAGCCCGGCGCGGGCGACCGCGAGTGGGTGCTGGTGGACGCGGGGATCTACGGCTTCACGCACCGCATCATGGACGCGGCGCAGGCGCGCTTCGGCGACTCGCGGCCGGCGTGCATCGTGTTGACGCACGGGCACTTCGACCACGTGGGCTGCCTGCGCGAGCTGTCGGAGGCGTGGGGGGTGCCGATCTACGCGCACGCGATGGAACTGCCGTACCTCACCGGCCGCTCGCCGTATCCCCCGCCCGACCCCACCGTGGGCGGCGGGCTGATGGCGCTCAGCAGCCCCCTCTACCCGCGCGGGCCGTTCGACTACGGCGAGCGCATCCGCGCGCTGCCCGCGGACGGGAGCGTGCCGGGGATGCCCGGCTGGCAGTGGATCGCCACGCCCGGCCACTGCCCCGGCCACGTCTCGTTCTGGCGCGAGGACGACGGCGTGCTGCTCGTGGGCGACGCGTTCGTCACCACGAAGCAGGAGTCGCTGCTGGCCGTGCTGGAGCAGCGCCCCGAGATCCACGGCCCGCCGGCGTACTACACGCAGGACTGGGACGCCGCACGCCGCTCCGTCCGCGCGCTGGCCGAGCTGCAGCCCGAGGTCGCCGCCACCGGCCACGGTCCGCCGCTGCGCGGGCCGGTGATGCGCGAGGCGCTGGAGCTGCTGGCGCGCGACTTCGAATCGCTGGCCGTACCGCGCGATGGCCGCTACGTCCGCGCCCCCGCCATCGCCGACGAGCGCGGCACCGTCTCCATCCCGCCGGCGGTGCACAACCGCGCTTTGCTGATCGGCGGGGCGGCGGCGCTGCTGCTGGGGATCGCGGTCGGCGCGCGGCGGCGGCGGCGGTAAGGCTCCAGTTCGTTCCGCGCCGGCCGAACCCCCTCCGTTGCTTCGTAACGTGCCTGCCGGGATCGAGTCACGATGCTGCCGATTGCGCCGATGGAGCCTCGCGTAGTTTGCGAGGCTTTTCGTAGTTGTTGCTGCGGCTTCAGCCGCCGGTGAGCGGGTCAGGCCAGGTGAGCGGGTTCAGGCCAGGTGAGCGGGTCAGGCCAGGGAGCGAGGCCGGCCAGGTAGACTTTCCATCTACTGCACGATCTGCAGCGGCCTCGTCGCGATCACCTCGTACGTCGAGTCGTACTGCGCGCTCATCCCCTCCACCTGCAGCGTGAGGCCGGGCCGGTAGGGCGACGGGTCGAATGCGTGGTGCGTGGGGACGAAGACCTGGAGCGGCCCGCTGCCGTCGTTGATCGGGATCTTCCAGCCGTACGGCCGGTCGTCCACCACCGCCCCGGTGATGCGGCCTTTCACGCTCACCAGCAGCGATTCGGTGATCTCGCCGATCCGCTTCGTGCGGATGCTGTAGGCCGGGAAGGGCGCGGTCCGTCCGACGGTATCCACACTCGCGGCGTTCACGACCAGCAGCCCGTGCACGTCCGCCAGGCGGCCGGCGACACGCACCATCTGCCCGGCGGCGACGCGGGTGGCGCTGTCCGCCGCGACGTAGATCGCGCGCGGGCCTTCCTGCAGCGCGAACCCGGAATCCACCGCGCCAGACGGGACGGTCACGACACCCTCCACCGTCACGGCCGCGCCCATCGGCAGCGTACGCACCCTCGCGAGCGGCGTCCGCCCGGACCGCGAGGCGGTGGAATCGGCGCGCGGCGGGTCTGTCGCGCGGGACGGTGTCTGGCGCTCGCAGGCGGCGAGGGCGAGCAGGGGGATGATCAGGAGATGTCGGCGCATCGCGGCAGGCTGGCGGAGGGTGTGAGCGCGACAAGATGCGGCGCGCCCGTCGCCCGCGCGAGTCGTTCGACGGCGCGCGCGGTGGAACGCATCCGGCGGACGTGCGATATTGCCGGCCATGAGCCGCATCCCCCCTACCGGACTGCCGATCGAGGCCGTGCTCCCCGCGCTCGCCGCCGCGCTGCGCGAGGGGAGGTCGGCCGTGCTGCAGGCCGATCCGGGCGCTGGGAAGACGACCATCGTCCCCCTCGCGCTGGTGGACGAGCCGTGGCTGGCCGGGCGCAAGCTGGTGATGCTGGAGCCGCGCCGCCTGGCCGCGCGCGCCGCCGCCAGCCGCATGGCGCAGCTCCTGGGCGAGCGCGTGGGCGACACCGTGGGCTTTCGCGTGCGCATGGAAACGCGCGTGGGGCCGCGCACGCGCATCGAGGTGGTCACCGAGGGCGTGCTCACGCGCATGCTGCAGCACGACCCGGCGCTGGAGGGCGTGGGGATCGTCATCTTCGACGAGTTCCACGAGCGCAGCCTGCACGCCGACCTCGGCCTCGCGCTCACCCTCCAGTCGCGCGCCGTGCTGCGCGACGACCTGCGCGTGCTGGTGATGAGCGCCACGCTCGCCGTCGGCCCCGTCGCCGCGCTCCTCGGCGGCGCGGCGGCCATCCGCGGCGAGGGGCGCGTCCACCCCGTGGACACGCGGTGGCTGCCGCGGAAGACGGAGGGGCGGATGGAGCCCGTCGCCGCGCGCGCCATCATTCGCGCGCTGGACGCGGAGGGCGGCGACGTGCTCGTCTTCCTCCCCGGCGCGGGCGAGATCCGGCGCGTGGAGGAGATGCTCGCCGAGGACGGGATTCCGCCCGACACGCGCGTGATGCCGCTCTTCGGCAACCTGGCGCAGGAGGCACAGGACGAGGCGATCCGCCCCAGCCCGCCGGGGCGGCGCAAGGTGGTGCTGGCCACCTCCATCGCCGAGACCAGCCTGACCATCGAGGGCGTGCGCGTGGTGGTGGACAGCGGGCTGATGCGCGTCCCCCGCTTCTCGCCGCGCACGGGGATGACGCGGCTGGAGACGGTGCCGGTCTCGCGCGCCTCGGCCGACCAGCGCCGCGGCCGGGCGGGACGGCTGGGCCCCGGCGTCTGCCTGCGGCTGTGGACGGAAGCCGAGGATGCCGCGCTGCAGCCGTATCGCCCGCCCGAGATCCTGGAGGCGGACCTGGCGCCGCTGGCGCTGGAGCTGGCGGGCTGGGGCGTGGCCGATCCGGCGGAGCTGCAGTGGCTGGATCCGCCGCCCGCCGCCGCCTTCGCGCAGGCGCGCGAGCTGCTGGCCGAGCTCGGCGCGCTGGACGCATCCGGCGCCGCGACCGCGCACGGGCGCGCGATGGCCGCGCTGCCGCTGCACCCGCGTCTCGCCCACATGCTGTTGCGCGCGAAGGAGATGCGCCTGGGCGCCACCGCCTGCGACCTCGCCGCGCTGCTGACCGAGCGCGACATCCTGCGCGGCGACGGCCGCGCGCCGGACGCGGACGTGCGGCTGCGGCTGGCCGCGCTCCGGCGCGAGCGCGGCGCCGGCCACTCCGTCGACCACGCCGCCCTCCACCGCGTCACCGCCGAGGCCAGGGAGCTGCGCCGCGGCCTGGGCGCGCCCGCGGGCGAAGCTGACGACGACGCGGCCGGGGTGCTGCTGGCGCTGGCGTATCCCGACCGCATCGCGCAGCGGCGGCCGGGCGGCGGCGCGCGCTACCTGCTGCGCAACGGCCGCGGCGCCGCCTTCCCCGAGCCGCAGTCGCTCTCCGCCGAGCCCTACCTCGTCGCCGCCGAGCTGGACGACGCGGGGCGCGAGGGCCGCATCATCATCGCCGCCCCCGTCGACCTGGCCGACGTCGAGCGCCACTTCGCCGAGCAGATCGTGACGGAGGAATCCGTCGCGTGGGACGATGCGGCGGGCGCGGTGCGCGCGCGGCGGACCGAGCGGCTCGGCGCGCTGGTGCTGCACGAGGCCGCGCTCGCCGACCCGGATCCCCAGCAGATCGCCGCCGCGCTGGTGGACGCCGTCCGCCGCGAGGGCGTGGGCGCGCTGCCGTGGTCGAAGGCCGCCGCGCAGCTCCGGGAGCGCATCGGCTTCCTCCACGCGCACGACGCGTCGTTCCCCGACACGTCGGACGCGGCGCTGCTCGCGGGGATGGACGAGTGGCTGGCCCCGCACCTCTTCGGGATGCGGAAGATGGACGAGGTTCGGCGGGTGGATCTCGTGGCGGTGCTGGAGGGGATGCTGGCGTGGGAGCAGCGCCGGCGGCTGGACGAGTGGGCGCCCACGCACGTGGACGTGCCCAGCGGCTCGCGCATCCCCATCGACTACGCGGACCCGGCGGCGCCGGTGCTGGCGGTGCGGCTGCAGGAGGTGTTCGGGTGGACCGAGACGCCGCGCATCGCGGGCGGGCGCGTGCCGCTCACCCTGCACCTCCTCTCGCCCGCGCACCGGCCCGTGCAGGTCACGCGCGACCTCGCCAGCTTCTGGCGCACCGGCTACTTCGACGTGAAGAAGGACCTCAAGGGCCGCTACCCCAAGCACTACTGGCCCGACGACCCGCTGGTGGCCGAGGCTACCGCTCGCGCGAAGCCGCGGCGTTAGCGGCCGATCCGGACGGATGCACGGATGCACGCAGGGCCGGACATCACTGTCCGGCCCCTGCGCGTCGTTTCCGTCATCTCACCCCGGCGGCGCTGCACGCTGCCGGCCCGGCGTCACGGGAACGCGCAGCCCGGGTCGACGGTGAGCAGCCCCACGCAGGCCTCGGCGCACGAGGTGTCGCGCGAGCAGCCGTAGGTGCAGTCCATGTCGGGGGTGGTCGGCTGGCAGAAGGTCGTGATCGGCGCCGGCTTGCCGTCGCGCCCGAGAACCGTTCCGAACTCCCGCGTCTCGCCCGCGGAGGTTTCGAACGAGGTGACTTCGATCGAGTCCAGCTTCAGCTTCTTCATGACATCCTCGTCGGGTTGGCGATGCAGATGGCGATACGGCCGTGCGAACCGGTTGCGCCAGCCCTAGCAGATGGACGTGGGAACGCAGTCGGGGCCCTCGGTGAACCCGCAGCCGACGACGCACCCGGTGTCGTACGAACAGCCGTAGGTGCAGTCCATCCGGGTATCGGTCGGATTGCACTCGTACTCGATCACGGACGGCGGCGCCGAGACGACGCTGTTTCCCTCGACCGTTCCGCGCGCCCGCGAATCCGCCGCGGCGGTCTCGAACGAGGTAACCTCCAGCGACTCCAGCTTCAGCTTCTTCATGACTGCCTCGGGGTAGGGGGACGACAGGTGGGGGGGACATCAAAGAAACACATGTTGTCCGAAAATGCAACTGTTTGGCATCTTGCGGCGTAGCCCCGAAACGTGCTCAACGGCAAGGGGCCGGGCATCGCTGTCCGGCCCCTTCGCTTCGTCGTCGGTAAACCACGTAGTGGATTCACGTTTGATGGGATCACCTCGCGACTATGGCCGTCGCGCGAGGTGCGGGGTCCGGCGTCCTCCGGCGGCCCGCGACGGGGATGGAGACGCGGCTACGCCGCCGCGGCGGCGGCGTCTTCCAGCGGAACGCCGTCCGCGCAGAGGGGGCAGGCGTCCGGCAGCCAGAGCGGGTATTCGTCGCGAGCGAAGGCCTCCACGGGGATGCCCTGCTCCGCGAAGAACGCCGCGCCCGTCTCCCCCAGCACCAGCAGCGCGCCCGCGACGGCGACGGTGCCGCCGTGCGCCTGGAGCTCGGCGAAGGTGCCGCGCAGCGCCGAGCCCGCGCTCATCACGTCGTCCACGATGGCGATGCGCTTGCCGCGGACGCGGCCGGCCAGCGCCCGCGGCAGGGGGTAGCGAACCGGGTACAATCCGCCGCCGGCGGCGGGCGCCACGCGCTCGGTGTAGAGGAACTCGACGCCCAGCGCGTGCGCCACCAGCTGCGCCAGGAACGCGCCGCCCAGCATCGGCCCGCACACCGCGTCCACCCCGTGCGCGCGGAGGGCGCGCGTGAGCCCGGCGACCAGCGGCTCGATCCGGCGCGTGTCGGTGAACAGCGCGTCCAAGTCGAGCCAGAGGCCGCCGTGATGGCCCGACTCCAGCCGGAAGTGCCCGCGCCGCCCGCGCACCAGTTCCAGGAACGCCGCCGTATCCGCCTCGCTCATCGTCTCTCGTCTCATACGGATTCCACGAACTCCGTTCCGCGTGCGGGGCGGTTTGCGTGAGGGATTCGCGCCCGGAGGGCCGAGACGCCGGCGCGCCCGCATCGGCGTCGCGGGAACGCGAGCGGCCATGGCGCGCCGGCGGCTCGGCGCCGTTGGCAACGGCGGTATCGTTGCCTACGGCGCGCGAAGCCCGGCCCGGAGCGCAGCGGAGGGACACGCCCGAACCCGGCTCTTCCGTTCGGCCCCGGCACCTACTTTTCGGACCCCGTATCAGAAGTAGCCGCCGCACCTCCACTTGCGCGTCGCGGGCGTGTACGTGCAGCTGTTCATCCCCGGGCCCCCGTAGCGGAAGCCGAGCTCGTACCCGTCCGGGGTGCGCCGGTACGCCAGCGGGTAGCGCTCCTGCTCGCGGTCGGGCACGCGCAGCGCGCTGTCGGGGAGCACGGCCGGCACCAGCTCGCGGAGCGAATCGGGATAGGCGCCGTGCGCCGAACGATAGCGCTCCAGCGCCGCGATCACGGGAGCGCCGCGCCGGTAGCCGCGCTCCGCCTTGGGTCCCTTCCCCGGCGGGGTGCAGCCGGCGAGCAGTGGGACAATCGACAGCACGGCGGCGGCGAGCGCGATCCGGCGGATGCGGGAGGTGAGGTCGGTGGGATGGATCATGACGTCGCGCACGCGGTCTCGCGCGCCTCCACGCGCCAATCGCGCGAGGTCAGCGCGTCCCATACGTGCACGTAGACGGGCCAGCCGCCGCGCCCCACCCGGTGCGCCCCGCGCGCCGGCAGCCGCAGCACCGGCCCGTGATGCCCGGAGATGTCGATGGAGTCGGCGCCGGCGGGTCGCCACCCGGTGAAGGGCTTGCCGCGGTTCGGCGCGCGGTACCAGGTGCCGTGCTCGGTTCGCGCGTACACCACGGGCGTGAGGCGAACCGTGTCCGGCATCCAGGCGAAGTCGCCCGGCGGCGCGTGGGCGAGCGCCAGGCATCGTGGCGGCATGTCCGCCCGGGGCGCGGCCCCGCCCCGGTTCGGGAAGGTCCCGGGGATCTCCACGTTCAGGCTTCCGATCATCCCCAAGACGAGCAGGAAGCCGAGGAGAATCGCGTAGGTCGGCAGCGACTTCAGCCGCCGCGCGCCGGGCGCTGGTGGACGGGGAAGCTCGCGCATCCCTTCGGGTTCGGGAGGACGGATCATCGCCCCTCGCTCCCGTTCGCCAGCCGCGCCAGCGCCTCTCCCGTCACGCGGAACACCGTCCAGTCGTCCATCGCCTGGGCGCCCAGGGCGCGGTAGAAGCGGATGGCGGATTCGTTCCAGTCCAGCACCCACCACTCCAGCCGCCCGCACCCGCGCGCCACCGCCAGCCGCGCCAGGTGCGCCAGCAGCGCCCGGCCGATCCCCTTCCCCCTCGCCTCCGGACGGACGTAAAGGTCTTCCAGGTAGATGCCGGGGCGGCCCAGGAAGGTGGAGTAGTTGTGGAAGAAGAGCGCGAACCCCGCGGGCTCGCCCGCCTCCTCCGCGATCACCACCTCGGCGTACGGCCGCGGGCCGAAGAGCGTGTCGCGGAGCCCGTCCTCCGTGGCCACCACCTCGTGCGCCAGCCGCTCGTACTCCGCCAGCTCGCGGATGAAGCGGAGGATCAGCGGGACGTCGTCAGGCGTCGCGGGACGGATCGTCACGGGTGTCGAGGATCGAGAACCGGGATAGGGCGTTGCGTTCCACATCCGCCGTTCAGCGGATATAGACGACGGGCCTTCCTGCGTCGAACGAACGAGCCCCGCGAACGCTGACGCCGGGCGGCATCTACTCACAGCGAGATCGCACCCGCGGGGGTCACCACTTCGGCAGGCTCGACGGGGCTCGGCCGGCCGAGTGGTTTCCGGCGGTTCGGAAGATCCGGGCCGACCGTCGTTCAGAGCGCGGGCGCCGCCGTCGTGGAGAGCGCCTTCGACACCAGCGCGAGCAGCTCGTTGGGGAAGGCGGTGATGCCCTGGGCGCCCTCGCGTGCCGCGCGCTCGCTGCGCTCCCCGCCCGGGTTCCCCGCGTAGAAGATGAAGGGAACGCGCGGCCAGTGGGCCCGGAAGTCGGCGAGCAGGTCCCATCCGCTCTCCATGCCGCTGTCCCGGCTCACGTCCGAGATCACCAGGTCGTAGCCCGCCGCCTCCATCGCGGCCCGCGCCTCGGCGTTGCTGGTGTAGCTGTCGGTGAAGATGCCCAGGCTGGCCAGTGCCTGCCGTTCGAACACGTTGTTCAGCGGATGGTCGTCCACCCAGAGCACGCGGCGCACGCGCGGACGGCCCAGCCGGCTCACGGCCCGCTCCACCTCCACGCGGGCGGGCGGCGCCTGCGCCGGCTGGGCGGAGGCGGCATATTCGGCCGCCGCGGGGGGCGCCACGCCCTTCTCCTGCTCGGCGCGAAGGAGCCACTTCAGCAGGCCCTCGGTGTCGTATTCGATGCCGTCCTTGTTCGCCTTCACCCTGCCGCCGACGAGCGCCGCCGCGACGATCGCCAGCACCCCCAGGATCAGAACCACCGTGGGCCAGTCCATCGGTCCTCCCTCGTGGAGTGGATGTCACGCCCCTTCTTCGTTGCGGAACACCAGGTTCAGCAGCGCGGGCTCGATCTCGCCCTCGCCCGGGCCGCCGGAGCGGCCGCCCGGCACCGGCGGCCGATGCCCGTCACGCTCTTCGCCGTTTTCCAGGTCGGCGGCCACCTCCAGCGGCACCAGCGCCACCGGGTGAAGCTGGTCGGCGCCGAGCAGCGCGAAGAGCTCGGCTTCCCTGCGCCCGCGGCGAGCCCATGTCCGCAGCACGCAGCGGCCCGCCGCCACCGCCTCGGGCTCCGCCGGGAGGACGGTGGAGTGCGCCCGCTGCCAGTGGAAGCGGTCGGCCATGGCGGCCAGCACCGGCTCGGCGGCGCGCTCCAGCAGCGCGCACACGGCGGGGAGCGACCGCCGCGCGGGGCTCGCCCCGGTGAACACCACCGGGCCCCGCGGCACCTCGCGCAGCTCGTGCGCGGCGCGGCGCACCTCGTCGAACGCGGCCGCGTACGCCGCCACCGGCACCCCCAGCCGCCCCGCCGGCCCGAAGACGAAGCCGTAGGCGTGGCCGCCGGCGCCCCGCTGGTCCAGCTCCGGCGGCGGGTCGTCGGTCTCGGTGAGCCAGGCGCGGCCCAGCACCACCGCCAGCCTGCGCAGCGGCGACGCGCCCCACAGGTCCTCCTCGCCGCCGGTCAGCTCGCGCACCAGCCCGTCGTCGCCCGCGCAGATCGCCAGCACGGCGGCCAGCGGCGCGTCCTCCTCGGCGTACGCCGCCGCCGCGCGCGCGAACTCATAGCGGGCGCGTCCCGGATCGACCAGCGCCGCGTACGCCGCGCCGAGCAGCAGGCTGCTCGCCGCCCACGGGCGCAGCTCCGCGGGGGCATCCCGCAGCGCGCCGGCGTATCCGCGGTAGGCGTCGGCCAGGCGCAGCAGCCGTTCGGGGTCCAGCGACAGCACCTCGGGATGTGGCATGCGCCCTCACACCATCAGCGGCCGCAGGTTGTGGAAGCGCTCGGGGCGCTGGTAGTGCGGGTTGTCGGACCGGAACACCGGCCGCGGCACCTGCCCCGCGCGCAGGTCGTCCAGCACGAGGGGGCCGTGATACCGCTCCCAGCGCTCCACCTGCTGCGGCGGGATGCTGACCTTGGCGGCCAGCTCGCCCTCGGGGTGGTAGAGCTGGAAGCCGCTGTACACGTGCAGGTCGCGCGTCTCTTCCGCGAACCCCTCCAGCTCCACCGACTTCTTCCCCAGCACGAAGACGTAGGCGTAGAAGAGGTGGCCGTCGCCCGCGAAGTCGTCGGTCGCGAAGCGGAGCGCGGTGATCAGCGGCGGAAAGAGCAGGTTCCGCTGGTTCCACGCGTCGCGCTCCACGGTCCCCGCGGTGGTGGAGATGAACGGCGAGTTGTCGCCGAAACGCATCCCCGACGCGGGGTGGAAGTCGTCGTAGCGGCCCAGGTGCCACTCCAGCTCGTCTTCGGTGAGCCGGGTGGTCTTTTCGGCGGGGGAGATCTGGCCCACGCGGCGCCACCAGTTGCTGAGGATGCCGGTATCCGTCATGGCACGGTCGGCGTCCGCGTCGGTGATCGCGTGGATTCCCTTGAGGACGTGCTGGATGAACATGGCGCTAACGGAGCGTAGACCCATGCGAGGCCGGGGGCATCGCTGCCTCGTTTGAATCGATAGGCGGCTTGGCCGGTGGGGTCAACGGTTTTCTTCGGGGAGAATGAAACCGCGGCGCCGGCATCCACGGGGATGCCGGCGAACGAACGGGGTCTGCTGCTCGACTGCGTGGCGGGTGGTCACGCGCGCCCGGTCAACGCGGATCGGCGCCGCCGGCCGGCGGGTTGGGCGTGCCGGAGCCGTCCTCGTCCGGCGAATGGTCCGCGTCCGGCGCCCCTTCGCCGCCCGCGCCGTTGTCGCCGTCGAAGTCGGCCTCGTCGTCCCATCCGCCCTGCGACAGCTCGCCCATGCCCGGGAGGCCGGCGAATCCGCCGAGGCCGGAAAGATCTCCCATCCCGCCGCCCACGCCGCCCATTCCACCCATCCCGCCCATCATCTCCTGCAGGTTCTTCATCATGTCGCCGAGGTCGCCGGGCATGCCGGGGATGCCGCCGCCCATCATCTTCATGACCTCGTCCATCGCCTGCTGCATGGCCTCGGGGGTGATCT
>DASQLJ010000089.1:0-16402 GCA_035630095.1 Longimicrobium sp. | reverse complement strand
CGTCTCCTCCCGGCAGGCGACGTAGGCCGTGATCCGCTCGTCCCGCAGCACGCCGTGAAGCGTGTAGGCGATGTAGGGATGATCCAGGAAGCGCTTCTCCACCTGGGCCCGGTCGCGGAACGTGCTGATCTCCACGGGGGGCTGGATGCGCAGCTCGTACCGGTCCAGCGCGGCGCCGTCGAGGCGAATGACGTCGCGGCGGTCTTCCGTGGGCGCCGGGATCGTCGCGGAAGAGAAGATCGCTTCCGCGGCCGCTTCGTCCTGTCCGATGTAGCGCACGGCCTCCAGCGTTTCCTCCGCCGAGAGCACGTACGCGTAGCGCTTGAACTTCCTGAAATCGAAGAACTGGTAGCCGTTCTCGTGGTAGTACCGGGCGGCCCGCTCGACGAAGCCGACGATGGCGTGCCAGGTGCGCATGTCGATGTTCTTCTGGAGCACGGCGCCGGTCATCCCCAGCTTGCGCCACTCGGGGTGGTTGACCGCGTTGATGCCCCAGGTCACCGTCACCACCTCGCCCCGCACGCACAGGCGATTCACCAGGCCGCCGTAGAAGCCCACGATCTCGCCCGCGTCCGATTCGACCAGCCAGCTCCCGCTGGAGCCGTCGGGCCGGGTATCGGAGAAGAAGTAGTAGTCCACGAACCGGGCATCGCTGAAAACCGATCCCGGACCATAAACGAAGCCGAAGAATTCGGCGAGCTTCGGGACGTCGGCTTTACCGGGCTGGCGGATGGTGGTAGTGGGTTCCAGCGGCATGGCGGGTCTACGGGGTCCGGGCGGGGAGTTACGCGGTTCGCACTGCGGTTTGCGGAAAAACAGCAGGGTGTCGACGTCGATATCGAGGCGGATCTGCGCCTGGGTGCGTGCACCAGGCCGTCGGAGGTGTGACGGGGTCGGGTGGGACGGGGCGGAGGTCGGGGGTGGCCGGGCTGTTTCAGAAAAATACCAGATTGTCGGGCTTGCGCAAGGCGCGCCCCCCAACGGGTAGGCGTGAAGGGGCCGGGCCGAATCGCCGGGCGCCGGAGCGGTGAAATCATCCGGGAGCGTCGTTCCGATCGCGCCGCGAAAGGATCGGCCCCACACGGGAGCGACGGAGGAACCGGCGGACAGGCCCGAATTTCCTCCGTCGCCCCCGGCTCCATGCGAGACCCAGCTCCAAACGATTCTTTCGGAATTGCCGCCGGACGGCGGCCGGTCAGTCGGCGACCGTCGTTGCGGAGCGGCGGATGCGGGCGAGCACGGCGTCGGTGCCGCCGCCCAGCCCGTCCTGGCGGTGGACGATGCCGCCGGCGGGATCGAGGACGACGTAGGTGTTGGCGTGCGAGATCTGCCCGTCGGCCTCGGCGCGGTAGCGGATGCCGAGCACGGCGGCCAGCTCGCGCACCTCGTCCGCGCCGCCGGTGAGCAGCGTCCACGCGGCGGGATCCAGGCGCATCGCGGTGGCGAAGGACTTCATCCGCGCCGGCGTGTCACGCGCCGGGTCGAGCGAGACGAGAACGAACCCCACGCTCCCCTGCTCCGCCGGCGGAAGCGCGGCCTCCAGCCGCTTCATCTCCGCCACGATCATCGGGCAGGTGTGGGCGCAGCTGGTGTAGACCATCGCCACCACCCGCGTCTTCCCCCGCAACGAGCCGAGCACGCGCGCACGGCCGTCCTGGTCGCGCCAGCCGGCCTCCAGGTCGTAGACGGAGAACTCCGCGGCGGCGGCCGGCGCGCCGGCGACGGAGGGGTCGACGCGCGCGAGGGCGCGGCCGCAGGCGGCGGCGAGGACGAACGCCGCGGAGGCGGCGAGCAGCGGCAGGCGGAGCGGAGCGCGCATGGTCACGGGTCCTGTGCGCAGCGGAAGCCGAGGCCCCCGGTGGTGGTGCGCCCTTCCAGCGCGGCGCGGAAGCCGTAGCGCAGGAAGGCCGCGTAGTTGCCCGGGTCGGTGGCGCCCACCACGCCCGCGGCGCAGAAGAGCGGGTGGTCGCGCCCGGCGGTGGCGCGCGAGTCGTCCGACACCAGCAGCGAGTTGAAGTCGAGCACCCATTCCCACACCACGCCGTGCAGGTCGGCCACGCCATAGGCGTTGCGGAAGCCCGAGCCCACCACCGGCGGCAGCGGGCGCGGCGTGCGGTACATCTCCAGCAGCCGGCCGGTGAAGGCCGGGTCGCGCGAGGCGTCTCGCCTGCGCTCGCTCGCCAGCGCGGCGTACTCCCACTCGTCGGTGGTGGGGAGGCGCGCCCCGCGCGAGGCGCAGTAGGCGCGGGCGGCGAACCACGACACCTCCGTCACCGGCCGGCGCGCGTCGACCGCCGTGCCCACCGCCAGGGGAGACGGCCAGCCGGATAGATACGCCGGCCCGGCGAACGCCCGCGGCACCCCGCCCCGCCGCCAGCGCGGGTTGGCGCGCACGAACGCCAGGTACTGCGCGCGGGTGACGGGGTGCCGGTCGAGCGCGAAGGCGCGCACCTCCACCCGCGCCCGGCCGTTGGCGAACAGCGGCACGTAGCGCCCGGCCGGGATGCGCGCCATCTCCGCCCCCGGCGCGCGCCGGGGCGCCGCGTCGAACGCGGATGCCGACGCCGCGCCGGGCGCCGCGGCGGCGAGGCCGAGCAGGAAGGTGGAGAGCAGGACGCGCATCGCGGTCACCGGGGAGCGAGGAAAGTCGGGCGGGCGGGCGCCGGTGCGGCGCCCGCCTCGCGGTGCGGCTACCGGCGGGCGGGCGCCGGGGTGTACGGGCCGGTGGAGACCCGGCCGCCGAACGCGCCGGCCAGCGGCTCGCCCTCGACCGTCATCAACCCCACCGTGCCCTTGTGGAAGGCGCGGAAGAGCGCGTGGTCCACCAGCACCAGCTTGCCCGGCGTCTCGGCGCGAAACTCCACGATCGCGGCGCCGCCCGGGGGCACCGAGGTGGTCTGCACGTTGTGCTGCGCCAGCGTGCCGCCCTCGGTGTAGACGTTGTCGAACACCTCGCCGATCACGTGGAACGAGGAGGTCAGGTTGGGCCCGCCGTTGCCCACGTACAGGCGCACCGTCTCGCCCGTGCGCGCCTTCAGCGCGTTGTCGCCGGTGAGGGCGCCCACCGAGCCGTTGAACACAACGTAGTCCGGCGTCTCCGCGATCGCCTTCCGCATGTCGAACGGCTGCAGGCCGGGCTCGCCGTGCGCGCCCTTGGTGTAGAAGTCGCCCTGCATCACGTAGTACTCGCGGTCCACCGGCGTCATCCCCGCGGCGGGCTCCACCAGGATCAGCCCGTACATCCCGTTGGCCACGTGCAGCGACGCGGGTGCGAAGGCGCAGTGGTACACGTAGAGGCCGGGGTTCAGCGCGGTGAAGCGGAAGGTGGACTGGTGCCCGGGCACCACCATGGTCGCCTCGGCGCCGCCGCCGGGGCCGGTCACCGCGTGCAGGTCGATGTTGTGCGGCACCGTGCTGGACGGGTGGTTCTTCAGGCGGAACTCCACCTGGTCGCCCTGGCGCACGCGGATGAAGCTGCCGGGCACCGTGCCGCCGAAGGTCCAGAAGGTGTAGTCGACGCCGTCGGCCATCCGCATCGTCTTCTCCACCACCTCCAGGTCCACCAGCACCTTCGTGGCGTAGTCGCGGCTGATCGGCCGCGGCACCATCGGCGGCGCGGTGAGCTGGGCGCGCTCCTCGCCGCGGACCGCCGGCGCGGTGGGGGTGGGGATGGCGGAGGCGAACGCGGACGTCGATCCCGCCGCGCCGGGCGTGGGGCGGAGGAAGGCGAACGCCAGCGCGGCGAGCGCCACGATGGCGGCGAACACGGCCAGCCACAGCGGCCACGGGCGGCCCGTCGGCCGTCCGGACGGCGGCGCGGGGGGAGCGGGCGGCGCCGGCGGGGTGTGGGGGCGCTGGGCGACGCGGGTGACGGGCTCCTGCTCCAGTAGCGTGCTCATGGTGTGTGCTCCTTTGCGAGCGACTCAGGCCGCGGCTGCGGCCCGGTGGATGACGGCGGAGACGGGCTCCGCGTCGAACTGCGCCGAAGGTTCGAGGAGATCGGCGAGCGTGGTGCGGCGCAGCGGCGACCACAGGTCGTCCTGCACCGTGCTCCACCGCGCGTGCGCCGCGCAGGGCCTGGCGGCTAGGCACGGCCGGTTGCCCAGCAGGCAGGTGGCGCGCGGCCGGGGGCCGTCCGACACCGCTTCCACGACGTCTGCCAGCGCGATCTCGCCGGGCCGGCGCAGCAGGCGGAACCCGCCGGCGGCGCCGCGCGTGCTCGCCAGCAGCCCGCGCCGGGCGAGCTGCCGCAGCGTCTTGCCCAGGTAGTTGGCCGGGGCGCCGAGCGCCTGGGCGATGCGGTCGGCGGGCACCGGCTCGCCGGGCGCCTGCTGCGCTAGGTAAAGCACCGCTCTGATCGCGTGTTCGGACGTCTGGTTGAGCATCGTCGTCTCCTTTTCGCATGTGAATATGCGATTCGGCGACGCGCGGAGATGTCGGGGGATGGTGGAAAGCGGAGGGGCCGGGGCCGCCGGCGCGGGGTGGGGATTTACCTACGTGGCGTCCGGGTTTTATGGATGGGGTTTACGGACGGGTTCCACACGGAGTCAGCGGAGTCAGCGGAGTGAACGGACATGCTTCTCCGCCGGTCCGCCGGCTTCGCGCGGTTTTTCGGTCGATGGAGGATCAGCCGGGGCGGGGGGCGATGACGGCGTGGAAGACAAGGGCGGACGAGCGCGCCTCGATCGAGTGCATCTCGCCGGGGCGGTAGACGGCGCACTCCCCGGCGCCCAGCGTCGCCTCTCCGTCTTCTCCCCCGAACGTCCCTTCGCCGGCGATCACCTGCACGAGCACGGTGGACGTGCTGCGGTGCGGCGGGACGGTCTGGCCGGGGAGGAGGTGGAACGCCACCACGCGCAGGTTCGCCTCGTCGTGCAGCACCCGCGTGGCGGGGCGGTCCGGGCGCGCGGGCGGTGCGGCGGATTCGAGCGCGATCATCCCGCCGCTCCGATCGCGGCGGCGCGCACGGCGTCGAGCAGCGCGGCCGCGTCGGCGCCGTCGCGCTCCGCGGCCTCCGCGAGCGAGGCCGCACCCCCGCAGCACGCATCGATCCCGAAGTCGTTGAACACCGCGACGGTCGCGGGGAACCGCCGGATCGCCTCGTTCACGCTGAGGCCGGGGTGGACCGTCTCCTGGCTGGTCATGTCGAATCGTCTCGATGGAAATGTGGTGGCCGGGCCGCTCACGGGTGGCCCAGGTCGCTTACTGGTGCCTCGCTCACCGGCGACTGAAGTCGCAGCAACAACTACGAAAAGCCTCGCAAACCGCGCGAGGCTTCACCGGCGCGGTGGCAGCATCGCGGCTCGACGCTGAGCCCGCCGTTGAAGTCCGCGAAGGCGGACTGTGTGCCGTTGTAGCCGCGAGTTTACTCGCATATTCCGCGCGCCACCCTCCGCCGGCCCGCCACCCTCCGCCGGCCCGCCACCCTCCGCCGGCCCGCCACCCTCCGCCCGCCCATCGTCCTCCGCCGGCCCCTGCGGATCAGCGCGCGAGCGTGGGGAGCACGGCTGCGCGCGGCGCGGCGGCGTCCAGCGTACGCCAGATGGTGTGGATGAAGAGCAGGGCGCCGGCGGCGCTCAGCACCGCGCCGGCGGCCAGCACCGGCATCCCCCAATCCCAGCGGAAGACGCGCAGGACGAAGCCGGAGACCATCCCCGCGAGCCCGGCGTTGGCGATCCAGAGGTGCAGCTCGGCGGCGCGGCGGCTGTGCAGCGGGCGCCCCACGAAGCGCGGGATCACGTGGTACGCCACGCCGAAGATCATCATGCTCACGAACCCCAGCAGGTTGGCGTGCATGTGCGCGGTGCGGAACGCGACCGCCGCCGGGTGCACGGCCATCGCCACGCCGACGAGCACGCCCACGCCCAGCCACAGCAGGCTCGAGCGGATGAAGCGGCGGACGAACGGTTCCATCGGTATCTCCTTCGGTCAGAACGGGATGTGGACCTAGAACCGCTCGCCGCGGGCCTCGCGCAGCTGGCTGCCGACGGGGCGGATCCGGCTCCACATCGTCCAGAAATACAGGCCGATCCCCGCCGCCTGAGCCACGCCGCCCAGCACGATCGCCCACGGCTGCCACGGCTGCGTCGTCCACGCGCGCGACATCTCCGCGGCGACGCGCGCCGCGGTGCCCGCGGTCAGCACCCAGTAGACCGCCTCGATGCGGCGCGGCGAGTACCGCGTGTCGCCCTTCTCGGCGCGGGGGAAGAGCCAGAGCGCCACGCCCAGGATCAGGAAGAGGACGAAGCCCGCGAGGATCGAGTGGGCGTGCGCCGACACCAGGTACGGGTGCGGCCACACGCCGCCGAGCTCCCGCCGCACCAGCATGTACACGCCCAGCAGCACGCCCACGCCCAGGAAGAAGATCCCGGTCTTGATGAAGCGGCGAACGAGTGTGTACATCGGCCTTTCCGGCTACGGACTGCACCCGCGGCGCGGGTGATGGGACGATCCTCGGCGTGAAGGTTATCGCGATCCTCAGCCACATCCTGTCCGCCATCCCACCCGACCGCGTGTGGGGAGAAGGCGCCCCGCGCATCGAGATTTCCCCGACACGCCGGGCGTGAGACACGGCAGCCGCGGCGGCTGGAGGAGGATTTCAGCCTCCCGTCCGCCCTCCGTCTCCGACCCGACAGGCGGAAACGCGACGCGGGTGGAATCTCCCGACAGGACCATCGTCCGATGCGCGACGCCGCGGCCGGGCGGCACGATGCACGTTGCAGCGTACGCCTCGCGCGACGATTCGCTCGCCGCACCGCATCATGCCGGACGGGAGATCCACATCATGCCACACACGCGAACCGCCGCGACCCCGCCGCCCCCCGCGCGGGTGAACGCCCCCGCCCGCGGCCCGGTCGTCCGCGAGCTGATGACGCCACGCGACGCGCTGGTCACCGCCGACCCCGAGTTCACCCTGCGCGAGCTCGCCGAGCTCTTCGCCGCCCGCCGCGTGACGGGCGCGCCGGTGCTGGCGGGCTCCACGCTGGTGGGCGTCGTCTCCGCCACCGACCTGCTGGAGTTCGCCGCCTCCACCGGCGCCGCCCCGGCGCTGGACGAGGGCGAGTGGAACGCGGAGCCCGGACCGGAGGACGGGGGCGCGGCCACCGCCGCGTACTTCCAGGAACTGTGGACGGCGGGGCTCACCGAGGAGATCGCCGCGCGCTTCACCCTCCCCGCCGCGTACGAGCGCGACGCGTGGGACGAGCACACCGTGGACGACGTGATGAGCCGCGGCGTGATCGGCATCCCCCCCGGCGCCACCGTGCGCGAGGCGGCCGACGCGATGCACAGGTGCGGCGTGCACCGGCTGCTGGTGATGGACGGAGATCGCCTCGACGGCGTGATCACCGCCACCGACGTCCTCCGCGCCGTCGCCGACGGCCGCCTCGCCGCGCCGGCGGGGTGAGGCGCAGACGGCCGATTCGCAAACAGAGGCCGCGGAGGTGAATTCCCTCGCGGCCTCCGTCCATGTGTCATACCAACTCTGGAGATCAACCGTACAAACCCGGCCGGATGTCATCCCGAGGCCGACCTCGACCGATCTTCAGAGTGCCTGTACATCGGCAGGCTGAAGGATCTAAAGCACGTCGGCGCAACACCTTGGCCGTACGCTGGTCGCGCGCTTGATCCAGGGATCCTGCCGCCAGGGGTTGGCGCCGCCGCCGCGGCAGGCGGAACCGGCGCCGCCGTCGCCAGGGAACCCGTCGCGGTTGCCGCCGAAGACGAAGATCTCGTTCGGCGGGGGGGGCGTGCGCAGCAGCCCCGCCGTGACAGGCGCGCCGGGCCACACGGGCTCGGTGACGGTGGAGGCAGGGGCGATGGTGCAGGGGATCAGCTCGAGGGACGGCGGCCCGGGCAGGACACTCACCGTCTTCTGTGCTTACCCTCGGAAGGCGAGGATGCGGTGTGGGGATTCGACGTCGGGGTGGGCGGGGTGGGGAGGATGTTGCCCTTGCCGGCGGGCGCCCCGAGTGCGCACGACCAGCGACGTCCCCACAGTTTGGGCAAACCGTATCGGTCATGCCCGGCACCCGCGACCTCGAGCTGCGGGTTGATCGCCCGGTCGTACACTGGAGAAACGTCCGGAGTTGGCGCCGCGTGGATGCGCGCCCCGCCGGCACACGTCTCGAAACGCGTAGCGCCGCACGGTTGCGGGCCAACCCTTTTGTGCATAATAGTGCCACGACGGATCCGTGGTTCTTATCGCGATGGTCAAGCCTTCTACGTCGGGAGAACTTGAAATGCCTGTTTCAGAATCCTTCGACACGATTACGCCGTTCACGGCAGGCCGCACCGGTGTGACGATCCCGGCATGGGACAAAGGAGGCGCCGTTTTCAATGTGAAGGCCTTTGGCGCCGTGGGGACTGGTAATGCAAGCGACGCCGCCGCCAACACCGCCGCCATCCAGGCCGCATTCAATGCCGCGGCCGCGGTAACCGCGTTTCTGGCCACATCGGGCAGCCTCACAGGGCAATACGTGGGCTCTGCGCCCGCAGTGTTCTTCCCAGCCGGACATTACAAGATCAACGGCGAGATCAACGGTGGGGCGTACATGCAGGTGATCGCCGACGGCGCGATTCTGGAGCAGACCGACCCGACTAAGCGCCACCTAGTTTGCCCTGCATTCACCGTTGAGGTCGTCGGGATGAAGTTCCTGGGCGGCCTCAGGGCGCTCGACTTCCGCAACGAGAATTCCAACGGCTCGTACATCCGTGTGCTCCACTGCGAGTTCCAGCTTACCCGCGAGTTCGCGATCTACACGCTCGGAACCGGGCCAGAGGATGACCATATGAGCGCGAACCTCACGATAAGCCAGTGCAAGTTCTTTCACTGTAGGCAGGTGCTGCACAACGTTTGCGACAACGCACGCGTGGAGGACTGCTGGGTGCAGGTTTCGAAAGACAACTTCGCGGCCAACACCGCCGCGTTCGTGAACAAGAGGGGGATACTTCGTTTCGACAGCATGTTCGGGGTGCCAACGATGGGTGCCGGCGCCGGGCGACTGGCGGGTGTCCGCTGGGTGGATCTAGAGGACGGCGATTTTTACGCGACGGACTCGCGGTTCGGTGGGGAAGACGCCGGCATGGCCGTGGTGTACGTCACCAAGCCGGAAGCGCCCGCGAAAAGCCAGGCCAACAATTACCCATGGGTAGGATCGGCTGTCACCATAGTCCGCTCGTGGGTTCTCTCTGGTGAGAGCGGCCGCGCTGACTCCGGCGTGATCCATCTGCGCACGAGCGTGCCACAGTCCATCACCTATGAGGACAACCTCTTCACCTTGAACCCACTGATCGTCAACAGTGGCAACGTGAACCTAGACACGTACTTCGACCCGCCCTCGCCACCCGCTCCGGTCCCACCGAGCGAGCAGCAGCGGTGGCGATTCACTGTGCCTGGGGTGCCGGTCGGCTTGCCGGCCGGAATTCCGGGACAACTCCTCCCGTTTACGAACTTCATCGACTACTCCCGGCGAGCGGACGCCATCCCCACCAACGGGAGGTGGACCAAAGGGCAAACGTTGGAGCGATTGACACCGGCCTTCGGGAAGCCGATGGGGATGGCTTGCGTGGCCAACGGCGAGCCCGGCTCTTGGGCGGAGTATGGCAAGCTCAGTCCGTTTCCAGTGGGTCCCCAGGTCGCGAGCGCCGTCGTCGGGAACAAGGCCAAGGTCAGCTTTCCCATCCGCGTCAAATGCTTCGTCGCTATCGTCACCGTAAGTACCAACCCCAATCCAGAAGGATCGGGAAACTACCGTACGATACGCAGTGACGTCATTTCCCTCACCACGGGCTGGAGCGGGACGGTGAAGGATTACCTGTTTGCAACGCCGCTGTCAGCGCCAACCACGCCGGGAGGGGTAGGGCTGACAATGCCTACAGTTGCATCCGTGCACTTCGGCACCGGTGACACCGGCTCGTCGGACCGGGCAGCCGAGACCAACCCAGCAGGAGACTTCACCGTGGTCTACAACGGCTGCATGGGTCCAACTCACGTAACCGTGGAGCTTCTCCACGCGGGTCCCTAGTCCGCGCGCACCCTGCCGGCGGCCGCACGTCCTCCCGCGCGTCGACTGGAGCACGGCCGTCCACGACGAGCAGCAGGAACGCCTCGACCTCGCGCCGCAGGGCGGGCCAGTCGGTGTACTCGTAGTCGCGCGAGGTGTCGGTGTCGCCGCCGGCTTTGGCGGCGATGCGGCGCATCATCCACCGCTTGAAGATGCCGTAGCGGCTGTACATCAGCGCGCCGGCGACCAGCCGCACCACGTCCGGGCGCCACCCGGTCTCGGCGAGGAAGGCGTCGGCGCACCGCCGCGCGCCGGGGAAGTCGCTCCCGGTGGCGCTGAGGCTCACCGACAGGAACGCCGTCGGCAGGCGCGCCAGGGCGACGAGGTTGTCGCGGACGAAGCGCAGCAGCCGGCGCTGGTGCCGGCCGCCGTGCAGCGACCCCGCGACGATCACCCCGTCGTACGGGTGCGAACCGCCCAGCGCGGGCGGGTGGCGCTGTCCACCACGTCGGCGGCGTGCCCCAGCTCGCGCGCGAACTCGGCCGCGCGCCGCGCGATCTTCCGCGTCTGCCCCTCCGTCGTTCCGTAGACGATCAGCAGCCTGGCCATCCTCTCCCTCCCCGGTCTCTCCCGTTTTCGGTGGATGGTGCCCGCGCGGGTTCCCGGCGCGGCTCGCCCGGCGGCGGTGCCGGTCGAGCCGGCTTCCACCCCGATCTGAAAGTGCCGCCCGGGAGCAGGCCACGCGTCGGGAGATGTCGATCCAGCGTGCAGGACGCGTGCGGATGCGCCGTCAGCCGCGCTCCCGGGCGGAGCGTACCCGCGCGAGATGGAGGCGGCGGCCCCACAGCGCGTGGGGACTCCGCCCGACAGGTTTCCCGCGGCCCGGAGGTAATGTTCATCCAGAGGAAACCTTCATCCGCGGAGCGAGCAGATGAGCACCCCAACGCGCCACATCGTCGCCGGCATCGCGACCCTCGATCGCGACGATCCCGCCCTCGTCCCGTCGATCCGGCTGGCGGAGCGCACGGGCGCCGAGCTGCACCTGGTCCACGCGTTCGCGCCCGGCGAGGTGCGGCCGGAGTTCGAGGAGCGCCGCGGCGGGAAGCTGCGTGACCGCCTCGAAGCCGAGGTGCGCGCCCTCTCGCAGCGCGACCGCATCACCTGCCGCGCGGTCTGCGGCCGGCCCGGCGACGTGCTCCCGGCGCTCGCCGCGGAGCTCGGGGCCGACCTGCTGGTGCTGGGCCACACCCGGCGCGGCGGCGCGGCGGCGGCGGTGCTGGGCACCACCGCGCAGCGGGTGCTGCGCGCGTCCACGGTGCCGGTGCTGTCGCTGCACGCCGGCGCGCTGCGCACCGGCTACGGCCGCGTGCTCCTGGCGACCGACCTGTCCCCGCACTCCGCGCAGGCGCTCACGGTGGGCGCGCGGGTGGCGCGCTTCCTCGCGCGGCCGATCGAGCCGCGCCTCCACCCGCTGTACGTGACCGTGGCCGCCTACCAGGCCGCGGTCGCCGGGATCCCCGGGTGGGCGCCGGAGAACGTGGACGCGGAGCTGGCCGAGTTCCTGGGCGAGCTGCCGGACTTCGTCGGGCAGGCGGGCGCGGTTCGCACGGGCGAGGCCGCCGGCGAGATCCTGGCCGAGGCGGCGGAGTGGAAGGCCGACCTGGTGGTGGTGGGAACGCACGGCCGCCGCGGCGTTCCCCGCCTGCTGCTGGGCAGCGTGGCCGAGACGGTGCTGCGCCGCGCGTCCACGAGCGTGCTGGTGATCCCGCCCGCCACCGTCCCCGACGCCAGCCCGCCACTCGAGCGTCCGCGGGAATCGGCGTCCGTGTCGGGGGCTTCGGAGACACGCGCGCCGGCGGCCGAGGCGTCCGTCAGCGAGCGCCGCTCCACGGTCCCCACCCGCTGCGTCGTCGCGGGGACGGACCTGTCGAGCGCGTCGGACCACGTGCTGCGCTCGGCGGCCGCGGTCGCGGGGGCGACGGGGGCGGAGCTGCACGTGATCCACGCGTTCGACTTCGCGTCGCCCGTGTACATGGGGCGGCGGGTGGACCGCGTCACCTTCCAGGACCGCATCGCCGCCGCCGAGGCCGCGCTGGACGCGCAGGTCGCGCGCACGGTGCCGCACGAGGTGGCGGTGACGGAGAAGCGCGTGGAGATCTACGCCGCGCACCGCGCCATCGCCGAGCACGCCGAGGCGGTGGGAGCGGAGCTGGTGGTGATCGGCGCGCACGCGCACCACGGGAGCCACCTGGGCGTGCTGGGCTCCACCACCGACCACCTCGTGCGCACCCTCGAGGTGCCGTGCCTGGTGGTGCGCTCGGAGCTGGGGATCCCGCTGCACCGGATCGTGGTGCCGCTGGACCTGTCCGACCCCGCCCGCGCGGCGCTGGAGGTGGGGCTGCGCTGGGCGGGATCGCTCGGCGCGCGCGGCCAGGGGAACGTGCTCCCGGAGACGGAGGTGGCGGTGGTGCACGTCGTCCCGCAGCTCTTCGCCGTGGCCGATCCGCCGTTCGGCCGCGCGACCGTGCCGCCCGGGCTCAATCCCGAGGTCGACGCGGCCGTCAGCGCCGTCGGCTCGCCCTCCCACGTGCTGGTGCGCGAGGAAGTGCGCTGGAACGACCGACCGGCCGACGAGATCGTGTCGTTCGCCTGGCACGACCGCGCGGACCTGATCGTGATGGCGACGCACGGCGACGGCCCGGTCAAGCGCGCGCTGGTGGGCAGCACCGCCTGCTCGGTCCTGCGCCGCGCGCCCTGCCCCGTGCTCGTCATCCCCCCCGCCCTCTGGCGCCGCCCGCCGAGCGAAGACGCCTCCGACCCGGCCGAGGTGGCCGAGCCCGCGCTGGAGGCCGTCGCGGCGCAAGCATATAGGCGCGCCCGGTGGCGTTCCGCACGGCGTCTCAATGAGGCGTGCGGGAGGTCACCGGGCGCGGCAGCATTGAAGTAGATTGATCTAGGGCGGAGAGGTCTTATGTCGGATACCGACGATCTGCCTATCTACCGAGAACCCTCGATGGCTGAGAACATCCGCGTCCCGCTGCCCGACGATCAACGACCCGTGGTCGAGACTCAGGCTGGCGCGTCCGCACAGGCCGCGCTACGGCGGGTGAAGGTCGTGCACACGATTGCGTGGGCGTTCTTCGCCGGCTGCATCCTGGCGCTGCCGGTGGCGGCGTGGCGGGGGGATTTCGATACGGCGCTCGTCCTGATCGCGATCGTCTTCGTCGAAGTCGGCGTGCTGCTGGTCAACGGGTGGCGCTGCCCACTCACCGGCGTGGCGGCGAGGTACACCGGCGACCGCCGCGACAACTTCGACATCTACCTTCCGCCCTGGCTCGCCCGCCACAACAAGCTGATCTTCGGCGCGCTCTTCGCCGCGGAGCTGCTCTTCACCCTCGCGCGCTGGATGAGCCGGGCTGGGTGATTTCCGTGAAACTGGTCTCGGTGCTCGACGATTACTTCCGTCCGTTCCCGGGGTTCTACCTCTACTATCCGGCGCGGCGGCAGACGTCGTCGGCCCTCCGCGCGCTCATCGACTACCTGCTCCGCCTGAGGCAGAGCCAGCCTGCCGGGTAATCGCCCGGCTTCTGCACGCTGGCGCGGAGCCTGTCCGATGCCGCTGCGCTGCGAGGAGCATTGGTCAGAGCATCGCCGCCTTGCGCGTTCTGGCGAGTGGCCCCCTCGCTTCCACATCCCTCCTGAGAGCCATCATGCCTCCCGCGCGCTCTTTCCGCGTCGTCCTGGCGCTCGCAGTCCTCGCCGCTTGCAGAGAATCCACCACGCCGTCGGAGGAGACCACGTTCGAGGAGACCACGTTCGCTGCGCCGATCGAGGACGCGTCGATGGCCGACGTGTTCTACGGCGCGTACATGGACCACGATCCGGCGGCCAGCGCGCAGGACTGGTCGTGCGGCATCAAGTCGTACGATGGCCATGGGGGCGTCGACATCCTGCTGCGCAACTTCCGCGTCCAGGACCTGGGCGTTCCGGTGATCGCCGCGGCGGGCGGGACCGTGATCGGGACGATCGACGGCCTTCCCGATCGCAACACCACGTGGGACGTCAGCGGGTACGGCAACTATGTCGAGATCTCGCACCCGGGCGGGCTGACCACCATCTACGGCCACCTGCGGCGCGGCTCCATCGCGGTCACGCAGGGCCAGCAGGTGAAGGAGGGTGCGCTCCTGGGGCTGGTGGGGAGCTCGGGAAAGTCCAACTGGCCGCATCTCCACTTCGAGGTGCGCAGGAGCGGAGCGTCCGTGGACCCCTTCGCGGGCGAGTGCTCGGTGCAGGAGAGCCTGTGGACGAACCAGCTCGCCTACCAGGACACGTTCATCGTGATGGATGCGGGGCTGACGGACCAGCCGGTCACCCTGGCCGCCCTGCTGGAACGGCCGCCCACGCTCAGCGCCTTTCCCCTGAACGCCGCCGGCTTCCGACTCTGGATCCAGACCGTGAACCAGCGGGCCTCGACGGTGCGGTACGAGATGCACGCACCGGGAGGCGCACTCCACGAGACGGTGGAGCAGCAGGTCGGCGCTGCGTTCAGCACGCGCTACCTGGTGCTGAACGTCGCGGTGAGTGGCGCCCTGAGCGAGGCAGGCGCGTGGGAGATCAGGACGTACCAGGACGGCCAGCTCGTCTGGACCCAGCCCTTCACGCTGCTGCCGGCCGCGGCAGCGGATGCCGCCGGCGCCTCCGTGCAGGCCGCGTCCACCCTCGAGGTGCAGGTGCTCGACCAGGCGCCGGGAGCGGACGCGCACCCCTGACTGGGTAGTCGTCGGGCCGCGGGACAGGCCGGTGCAGCGGCGCAACCGCTCCATGCACAGTGCCGGAGTCGATCATCCGGATCCCGCGAGCTCCGTTTCGCGAGCGGGCGGCTCGCGTGAGGGATTCGCGCCCGGAGGGCCGAGACGCCGGCGCGCCCGCGTCCGGCGCAGCGGGAACGAGCAGGGACATGGCGCGCCGGCGGCTCGGCGCCGTTGGCAACGGCGGTATCGTTGCCTACGGCGCGCGAAGCCCGGCCCGGAGCGCAGCGGAGGGACACGCCCGCATCCGGCTCTTCCGTCCCGGGCCCCGGCACCCACTTTTCGCACTCCGTATCGGAGGGTGTGGAAGCGGTCCCGATCTCGTTCACGAGCTGCAGGCAGTCGGGACGTTCGCCGATGGCGGGGAGCCTGCACCAGCACCTCCGTCGCGCGCCGTTGCCGCTTGTGAAAAGCGCCTCTCACCGTATACGTTTCGAGACCCCACCTCTGCCGACGCTTTCTGACTGCCCGTCCACGGGGCGCCGGCCCTGATCCCACTCATTCGGAAGGAACACGCGCATGAGCAAGCTTCGCCTGGACCTCGACACGCTGGCGGTGGAGAGCTTCGACACCGACTCCGCCGGGACGCAGGGCCGCGGCACCGTTCGGGGCCACGTCGCCCCCACCGCGCAATTCGGCTGCTACAACGACAGCCGGTTCGGCGGGCCCTGCGCCCTGAGCGACGACGACCCCACCTGCCTGATCAGTTGCGGCTATGAGCAGACCCGCTGTCCGTACGGCGGCACCTGCGTGGTCGTGGGGACTACCCTCGACTGAAGTGTAGCGCGAAAGCGAGAAACCTCCCCTCCGGCGCCCGTCGCCGGAGGGGAGGTTTCTCGCTTTACCTTACCAACCCTCGGCGATCCACCCCGCCCACGCGCCGGTTCGGATCCGCTCGAGGCACTCGTCAACGAAACATTCGAGGTCGCCGGGCGTCACCGGAGCCCGGATGAACGCCTGGAACCCACCTCCTCGAGGTCCCTTTCCCTTACCTGGATGTTCGAAGCTCACCGCGAGGACGGGAACACCCCTCGTTCCCGCGCTTGCACCGAACGCGTAATCGCATCTCGTGCCGCCCGCGCAGCGGATCACCATCACCCATCCACCCGCAGCAGGATGCGGCCGTCGACTGCCACGCCGCCCTGGGCGAAGGCGAGCCAGGGGTTCACGTCCATCTCACGGATCTCGTCGTGGTCGCCCACGAGCTGGCTGATGCGCTGGATCACCTCCTCGACCGCGGCGGTGTCGCTGGCGGGCTCGCCGCGGATCCCCTGCAGCAGCCGGATGCCGCGGATCGAGCCCACCATCTCCTCCGCGTCCACGTCGCTCACCGGGTGCACGCGGAAGACGACGTCGCCCAGCGCCTCGACGTAGATCCCGCCCAGGCCGAACATCAGCACGGGGCCGAACTGCGGGTCGCTGGTCATCCCCACGATCGTCTCCTTGCCGCCGGACACCATCGCCTGCACCAGCACCCCGTCCACCTCCTCCACGCCGATCCCCGCGCGGCGCGGTGCCTCCACGGCGACCTGCTGCCACGCGCGGGCGAGCTCGTCGCCGTCCTCCACCCCCACGTACACGCCGCCCACG
>DASQLJ010000088.1:0-5662 GCA_035630095.1 Longimicrobium sp. | reverse complement strand
TAGTGGCGCCGCATCTCCCGCGCGCGCTCCTCGTTCGCGGCGATCACCAGGTTCGCGCGGCGAACGACGGCCTTCTCGGTGAGATACCAGAAATGCTCGTGGCCGGTCTGCGGGCGCTCGGGCTCGGGGATCATCAGCTCGTGCGCGTCGTACACCAGCCGCGCGCCGCACGCGCGCGCCGCCATCCACCCCGGCACGGCCATGAAGAAGTCGTGCGCGTGCACCACCGCCGGCCGCAGCCGCCGCGCCTCGCCCAGCACCGCGCGCAGGAAGGTGAGGTGGCGCACCGCCTTCCCCCGGCGCACGGCCACGGGGCGCACGCGGTAGGCCGGGTCCGAGAACCCGCCGCCCGCGTCCACCGACACGACCGTCACGTCGTACGCCTCCGCCAGCGCCGACGCGGCACGCTGCACCCGGCCGTCGAACTCGATCGGGTTGAAGACGGGCATCAGCACGCGCGGCCGGGGCGCGCTCACCGCGCGCGCCTCCCGTACGCGTCGGCAACCATGCCTCCGCGCACCGCGAGCGCCCCGGCCCGCACCTCCAGCGGCTCCAGCGCCGCGCCCTCGGCCCAATCGGTCACCCGCACCTCGTCATCGGTGATCTCCACCTGCCTGTAGACCGGCACGCCGTACCCCACGTGCGTCCCCGCGAAGCCGTCCTCGTCGAAGCGCAGGCACCGGGCCGCCGAGCGGTCGGTCGTCGCGAACGGGCCCGGCCCCAGCCGCACGGGCTCGCTCGCGCCCACCCGCGGCGCGAAGTGCGCCGCCACCGAGCGGTAGCGGTCGCGCGCCTCGGGGAGCGCCGTGTACAGGTAGCTCCCCGGGTCGGCGATCCAGTCCACGCCGTCCACCGCCAGCTCCAGCGCCAGCGCGTCGGCGTGCGCGTGCCCGCCGGTGCCGTGCCGCACGCCGCCGCAGCGAACCGCCAGGTACACCCTGCCACTTCGGTAGATGTACAGCCCGAACCTCGGATACGCGAACAGCGCCAGCCCCGCGCGCGCCCCACCGCCCTGGACGGCGAACACGTACCGCCGCGCATCCGCTCCCGGCCCAGGCAGGGACGATGCCGCGCGCACCCGCACCGCCGCGGTCGCGTCCTCCCCCGCGTCCCGCCCCAGCACCGCGCCGCCCGCCAGCGCCCGCGCGAGCGCCCCGTCCGCCGCCGCCTCGTCCGCCGCGTCAGAGGACGGAGCGTCGACGCCGACGCCGAGCGCGGCGGCCGTCGCCAGGAGCCCGCGGTGATCCAGGTGGCGCTCGGCGGGCCACGTCGCATCGTCCGGCAGGTCGTCCGCCAGCACGGGGTCCAGCGTGGCCCAGCGCGCCCGGGCCTCGCCGGCCGTCATCGTCTCGCACGCGGGCCACAGCTTCAGGAAGCGGCCGCTGTCGTCGTCGCCGACGAGGTGGGCGCGATTCCCCGGCTTCAGCACGCGGGCGGTGAACCCGGCCATCCGCCGCAGCCGCGCCGCGTGATCGGGGGGGAACGGCGTCTCGCGTCCCTCATCCCCCGTCCGAAACATCGCCAGCGGCGCGCGGCGCAGCCCGGGGCCGCGGCGGACGTGGCGGCGGTCGTACGCGCGCAGCGCCACCACCCGCTCGTCCGGCAGTCCCAGGACGACGGCGGTCGAGAGGAGCACCATCTCGGCGGAGAGGCGATGGTACGCCGTGCTCGCCTCGAAGTTCGTGCCGTCGTCCTCGAACTGGAACGCGGCCTCGCCCAGCAGCTCCTGCACGCCGAACGCGAGCCAGGCGTCCGCCTCCCCCCCGGCGGGGAGGAAGGCGGCCGCGAAGAGGAGCCCGGCCACGTTCGACAGGTAGTGGTTGCCGCGCAGCCGCGGGTGCCACTCCAGGTGCGCGGCCACGTGCCGCGCGTGCGCGCGCACCGAGCGGGCCAGCTCGGCCGTGAACGCGTCGTCGAACGCGGCGCCCCAGGCGCGGAAGAGGTCGTGCGCCACCACCAGGTTCGCCGCGCGGATCGCCACGTCCATGGGGCTGGCCCAGCTCACCCCGTATCGCGGGGGATTCTGGGCGATGAAGTCGAGCACCTGGTTGCGGAACTCGCGCGCGTAGCGGTCCGCGTCGAGCGCGCTCGGCGTTCCGGCGCGCGCCAGCGCGTACGCCCACGCCAGCCGCGGCAGGTGCTGCAGCCGCCCCAGCTCCCACGGCACCTTCACGTCCGCGCCAGGATGGGTGCCGAACGCGATCCGGTCGAAGCGCGCCGCACCGTCCCAGCGATAGCCGGACTTGAAGTCGAGCTGCCAGTCCAGCGGCGCGTAGCCGGCGTCCACCATCGCCCACACCCGCCGCGCCTCGACAAGATTGGCGGAAGACACGCGCCCCGCCAGCCACGCCCCGGCAGCGTCCGCCTCGACAGAAGGTCCGGACGGATAGCGGTGCCCCTCCACGCCGCGGCACTCCATCCCGTGCCGCACGCGCACCCACCCCGAGCCCAGCAGGTCGAAGCGGTGCTCCAGGTGCAGCGCCGCAATCGCCAGCACGTCCTGGGCTCCGGGGAGCGCGGCCGCGTCGAACGGCGCGAGCAGGCGCGGGAGAACGGGCCCCTCCGCCGCGCCGAAGCTGGGGCCCGCCGCGTCGCGCCGGCGTTCGCGTGCGCCGTCCAGGCGCCGGGACAGGCGCTCGCGCAGCAGGTGCGCGGCGGGGCGCGGGCCCAGGCGCAGCAGCCGCAGCGCGGCGCCGGCCACCCCGCCGCTCACCGCCGCGGCCCGTGCGGAGGCGTGGCGCTCACGCGACGTACTCCTTCCACCACAGCGCGAAGTTGAGCAGGAACCACGACTGCTGCGCCTTGCCGCGGTCCAGCACGCTCATCACCGCGTCGCGGTCGAGCAGGTCGCTCTTGCGGCAGAACTCCTCCAGCTCGGCCCGCGCGGTGTCGCCCAGCCGGTCGAAGAACCACTCGTGGATCGGCGCGCCGAAGCCCTGCTTGCGCCGGTCGATCACCTCGTCGGGGATCACGCCGCGCACGGCCTTCTTCAGCACGTGCTTCAGCTCGCCGCCGGCCAGCTTCACGTCGGTGGGGATGCCCAGCGCCAGCTCCACGAAGCGGTGGTCCAGGAAGGGGACGCGCCCCTCCAGGCTCACGCCCATGCTCATCTTGTCCACCCGCATCAGCAGCAGCTCGGGGAGGCGCAGGTTGAGGTCCAGGTACGTCATCCAGTTCAGGTCCGACGTTTCCCAGGCCTTCTCCTCGAAGCGCTTGCGGATCGGCGCCAGCGCGTCCCACGAGGTGAGCCCCGCCAGCTCCTGGCGCAGGCGCGGCCCCAGCAGGCGGCGCTTGGCCGCCTCGGGGAACGCCTCGGCGCCGCCCCAGAACACCGGGCGGTCGTCGGCGCCGCGCTGCAGATACTCGGTGTAGAAGGTGTCGCCGCGGCCGACGGCCGCCAGCGCCCTCACCCCCGCGCGCTTGGCGGCGCGGGGCACGGGAGCGCGGTTCAGCGCCGCCAGGCGCAGGCTCTGGCGCCAGGCGGGGTAGCCGCAGAACAGCTCGTCGGCCCCCTCGCCGACCTGGGCGACGACGACGCCGTTCTGCCGCGCCAGCTCCGACACGTAGTAGACGGGGACGCACACCGGGTCGGCGATCGGCTCGTCCTGCAGCTGCACCATCCGCGGCAGGAAGTCGACCAGGTCGTCCACCGACAGCACGCGCTCGTGGTGCTCGGCGCCCACGCGCTCCGCCATGGCGCGCGCGTAGGGGAGCTCGCTGGCGTAGCTGTCGTACTCGCGGTCGTAGCCGATGGAGAAGGTCTTCACCGGCCCGCCGCCCTCGGAGAAGAGCGCCGCGTTGGTGCTGGAGTCGATCCCGCCCGAGAGGAAGACGCCCACCGGCACGTCGCTCACCTTGCGCAGCTTCACCGCCGTGCGCAGCTCGTCCAGCACCCGCGCCGAGATCTCGTCCTCCGACACGCCGGAGAGCGGCGACACGGCGTCCCACGCGTCCCACCAGCGCTCCTCGCGCATCGACCCGTCGGCGGCGATGCGCAGCCAGGTGCCCGGCGGGAGCTTGCGGATCCCGGCGAACATCGTCTTCGGCGCCGGGACGGTGAGGAACGAGAGGTAGTGGAAGAGCGACTCGGGGTCCACCTGGCGCGGCTGCGCGGGGTCGGCCAGGAGCGCCTTGATCTCGGAGCCGAAGTTGAGCCGGCCGGGGAGGAGGCTGTAGTACAGCGGCTTCACCCCCACGCGGTCGCGCACCAGCCAGAGCGCCCGCTCGCGCCCGTCCCACAGCGCGAAGGCGAACATCCCCCGGAAGCGGTGCAGGCACTCGATCCCCCACTCCTCGTAGGCGTGGAGGATCACCTCGGTGTCGGAGTGGTCGGTGCGCCAGGCGTGGCCGCCGCGGCGTTCCAGCTCGCGTCGGATCTCGGCGTGGTTGTAGATCTCGCCGTTGAAGACGATGCGAAGCGACCCGTCCTCGTTCTCCATCGGCTGGTCGGCCGCGGTGGAGAGGTCGATGATCGAGAGGCGGCGGTGCCCCAGCCCCACGCGCCCGTCGGGCGACACCCACGCACCGGCGCCGTCGGGCCCGCGGTGCGCCATCCGGTCGCGCATCGCGGCCAGCAGCCCGGCGTCCACCGGCCGGCCGCCCTCACCCAGCGCCATCGCCCCTGCGATTCCACACATCTCTATGAACGCTCTCTCCCCGCCGCGGCCGGTCCGGCGCCGCGCGGGCGGTGTTCGTCAACGGTCCCGGGCCGATCGCGTCCGTGGACGCGCGACGCCGGGCATCCTCACATCGAACCACCTGGTGGATACGGGGCGCGGCGCATGCGGCGGCGGCCCCCTCCCCCGGCCCCTCCCCGCGCTCCGCGGGGGAGGGGGGAACTGCGGTCCGGATCTACGTCCAGATACGACGATCTCACGAAAGAGCGGAGGAGCAGAAAGAAAACCCTCTCTGCTCCTCTGCGGCTCTGCGTGAGACAAGTCCCCGTCAGAGGGGGATCACGCGGAGGAGGAGCGCAGCGCGTCTTCCACCCGCAGCGCGATCTCGCTGGTCTCGAGCTGCTGCCAGAGCGGGATCGGCCACTCGCCCCCCTCGCGCACCGCGCGCCCGAAGGCGGCCAGCTCGTCCTTCTGCCCCTTGTCCTGCGCGCGCAGCTTGAGGCCGCCGGCGCGGGCGCCCACCACGGTCAGGCTCTCGTAGTCGTCCAGCACCAGCGCCTTGCCGTCCACGAACAGCTCCATCCGCTCCTTCGGCAGCTCCTTCGGGCCCAGCGCCGTGTAGAGCAGCGTGCACACCGAGCCGTCGTCATACCCCACGGTGGCCACGAAGTTGTCGTTCGCGGCGTAGTGCGCCGTGGCCGGCACGATCCCGCGCGCCTGCACCGACACCGCGCGGGCGCCGGTGAAGAAGCCGAACAGGTCGTAAATGTGGCACGCCTCGCCCAGGTTGCGGCCGCCGCCCTCGGGGCCGTGCACCCAGTGGTCCAGCGGGATGTGCCCCGCGTTCATGCGGTACGACAGCACCAGCGGGTTGCTGCGCCCCGCCACCCCTTCCGCCGCGCGCACGGCGCAGGGCGAGAAGCGGCGGTTGAAGCCGGTGAGCAGCAGCGGCTTCTCCCCCGCGCCCGCGGCGTAGAAGGCGCGGAAGGCGTCCACCTCGGCCTGGGTGAGCGCCAGCGGCTTCTCCAGCAGCACGTGCTTCCCCG
>DASQLJ010000087.1:0-5178 GCA_035630095.1 Longimicrobium sp. | reverse complement strand
CACCGGCTTTCGGCTGAGCCAGCCCCAGGGGCGCGGCTGGCAGTTCGACACGCCCAGCGGCACCATGTACGTGCAGTACAAGGAGCAGAACCCCACCTGGTTCATCCCCGACTGGTGGTTCATCGAGAACAAGCTCCCCGTCCCCTCGCCCGACTCGCCGGCGCGCAAGGAAGAGGGCGGGCTGGGCGCGGCGGCCGTGTACCTGGGCGACGAGATCGCCATCCACGGCACCGACAAGCCCGAGCTGCTGGGGCGGCGGGTGAGCCACGGCTGCATCCGGCTCTCCAACACCAACGCGCTGCGCCTCTTCCACGACGTGCAGGTGGGCACGCCGGTGGTGATCGAGGGCGAGGCCGAGGTGCTGGGCGAGCAGCCCGACAGCGTGGCCCGCTTCACCCGCCGCACCCCCTCGCGGGGCACGCGGGTGTACCGCAACCCGATGAGCCGCCTCTCCACCACCGCGCTGCTCACCCGGCTCGACCGGCAGCTCGGCGCCGCGGCCGACGATTCGTCGTGGACGCTGGCCGCGAGCGCGCTGCTGGACCGCGGGCTGAGGGAGGACGCCCCGGCGCTGCGCGGGCTTTTGGAGCGCGCCGGCCGGCCCCAGGACGAGGGGCGGCGCCGAGAGTACGCCGCCTTCCTGGCCGACGCCTTCTCGCGCGGGGCGCTGCGCACGGTGGTGTCGCTCAACCGCATCACCCCGGCGGCGCGCGAGCGGGCGGTGGCCGAGATCGTGGACGCCACCATGGCGCTGTACCACGGCCCGCCCGAGCACTCGCTGGCGCCCTGGCCCACGCGACGAGTGCCGGTGTCGATGCTGGGCCCCGCGGGGCAGGCCGGCTGGCGCGCGCTGCAGGAAGCCGAGGCCGCGTACCGCGCCCGCACCGGCGTGGCGGCGGGGCGATGAGCACGGGCGGCGGGCTGCTGGGGCGGCAGGACCTGCACTGCCACACCGAGATGTCGGACGGGCACCTGCCGCTGGCGCGGGTGGTGGAGCGGGCGCGGGAGCTGGGGGTGCAGGTGGGGATCGCCGACCACGTGTCGTCGCGCAACCCGTCGTTCATGGTGTCGTCGCTGGGCGAGGTGCGCGCCTACCAGGACGCGCTGGAGGACGCGCCGGTCTTCCGCTCGGGCGAGTTCTGCTGGTGCGACACGATGTGGCAGGAGCTGCCGGCCGAGGTGATGGAGCGCTTCGACTACCGCATCGGCTCCAACCACGGCTTCTGGCTGCCGGACGGGAGCACCGCGTCGCCCTGGTGGGAGTCGCTCCCCGGCCCCTGGGCGCGCGAGCCGCAGCGGCTGATGGAGATCATGGCCGCCAACCTGTGCGACATGGTGCGGACCATGCCCATCCACATCGCGGCGCACTCCACGCTGCTGCCGCCGGCGCTGAAGGCGCTGGAGAGCGACGTGCACGCGTGGTGGACGGAGGAGCGGGAGGACCGCTACGTGGAGGCGCTGCGGGAGAGCGGCGTGGCGCTGGAGATCAGCAACCGCTACCGGCTGCCGCACGACCGGCTGCTGGTGAAGGCGCGCGAGGCCGGGGTCCGCTTCTCGCTGGGGAGCGACGGGCACTCCGCGAAGCAGGTGGCGGCGCTGGACTGGGCCGCCGCGACGGCGCGGCGGGTGGGGGTGACCGAGCGGGAGCTGTTCGTGCCCGAGCGGCGGCGATAGGGGCGGTTTCATTCCAACGGGTTACATCGACCGAGGCGGAGGGGGCACATGCAGCGTGACGACGAGCCGCGGGGGCTGGGGGGCGAATACGATCCGGGGTTCCGCCCCGGCGAGCGCGGGGCGCCGGGCGACGACCGGCCCTCGGAGCCGGTGCCGCAGCGGCCCAGGGACGACGCCTGGCCGGCGGACGACGAGAGCGAGGATCCCAACCGCGTCGCGCGGATGCGGCGCGACCCGTCGGCCATCCGCACGGAAGACACGGAGCCGTACGTGGGGCTGCAGTACGTGGCCCGGCTCTTCAAGGTGGTGGCGATGGTGGTGATCGTGGCACTCACCGCCGAGATCGTGGCGGCGGTGGTGATGGAGGGCCTGGACGCGCTCCTCCCGCTCTTCCTGGAGCTGCTGCAGGGCGCGGTGCTGGCCGCGGTGCTCTGGGGCGCCAGCGACCTCACGTTGCTCTTCATCGACGTGGGCCACGACGTGCGCGCCTCGCGCGTGCTGCTGGGCCGCATGACCGCGCGCGCCGGCGCCTCGTACAACGCGGCCGCCGACGACCCGACCTCGGTGGTGGAGCAGCGGCGCACGCCGCGGCGGAGCGCGGGGGACGAAGGCACGAGGTAGGGGGTCCGCCGCGTCGTCGGCGGAGTCGCCGGCCGGACACGCCGGCGGGAGCACGGACGTCGCCGACGAGCGGTTCCGGCGGACGGCTCTGGCGCGGGCGGGTGGCGCGCGGCCAGAATGATGCACCCCGGGGCGCCGTGCCCCGGGGTGCGGTGTTTACGGGTGATGCGGACCCGGCGAGCTCCGTCTCGCGAGCGGGGTTGCGTGAGGGATTCGCGCCCGGAGGGCCGAGACGCCGGCGCGCCCGCGTCCAGCGTCTCGGGAGACGCGAGGGACCTTGGCGCGGCGGCGGCTCGGCGCCGTTGGCAACGGCGGTATCGTTGCCTACGGCGCGCGAAGCCCGGCCCGGAGCGCAGCGGAGGGACACGCCCGGACCCGGCTCTTCCGTTTCGGGTTCCGGCACCGGCTTTCGGGACTTCGTATGACTGTCGAGAGGCGATGAGCGAGGCAGAGGAGGCGGTTGCGCCGATCCCCGACGAGGTCCGGGCGGCGCTGGACGGGATCGTGGTGGTGCTGTGGCAGACGCAGGACCACGTGAACATCGCCGGCACCGTCCGCGCGATGAAGAACTTCGGGCTCACCCGCCTGCGCCTGGTGAGCCCCGCGCTGTGGGACCCCTGGCGCATCGAGGGGATCGCGCACGACACGCAGGACGTGGTCGCGCGCACCGAGCTCTTCGACACCCTCGACGCCGCGGTGGCCGACTGCAGCTACGTGGTGGGGATGACCGCGCGCGCCCGCCGGGCCAAGCGCGCCGTCGCCCGCCCGCGCGAGATCGCCCCCGAGCTGCTCCGGCGCGGCGCGGCCGCCACGGCGGAGGGGACGGGGCCGGTGGCGCTCCTCTTCGGGCGCGAGGACAAGGGGCTCTCCAACGAGGCGCTGGACCTGTGCCACCGCACCTGCATCATCCCCACGAACCCCACGCACGCCTCGCTGAACCTGGCGCAGGCGGTGCTGCTGATGAGCTACGAGCTGTGGATGGCCGCCGCCGGCCAGGCGCAGGCGTTCAAGCCGCCCCGCCGCGACGCGCCGCCGCCCACGGTGGAGCTGCTGGAGGTGCTTTTTTCGGACGCGGAGCGGGCGCTGTGGGCCATCGACTTCTTCAAGACCCGCAACACCGAGAGCGTAATGCGCACCCTGCGCGAGCTGGTGCGCCGCGCCGACGTGGACGCACGCGAGGCCGGCTTCCTGCGCGCCATCTCGCTCGAGATCGTGAAGTACCTCAAGCGCGCCGGCGCCTACGAGGACCGCATGCCCAAGGTGGGCGGCGCGGAGGGGCAGGGAAGCGGGGAGGAGCAGGGGAGCGCGGAGGAGCCTTCCTAGCAAGCACTTTCGCACTCTCGTACTTTCGCACTTTCAGTTCTTTGGGCGTGTTCGGCGCCGAGGCGCCGAACCGGGCTGCGCGCGCGGTAGGGCACGATACGACTGTGCCCAACCGCGCCGGGCCCCCGGCGGCGGTCGGGCATCTCTCGCTTCCTCCCCATCCGCGCGCCGCCGCCGGTGTCCCGGCCCTCCGGGCGCGCATCCCTCACGCATCTCTCGCCCGCCGTCCCCGGTGAAGGGTCGATTGCCAGCGTGTTCCGGCTCCAGTCGACGACTGAAAAGCCGACATCCTGAGTCTCCGCGCGACTCTGGAGGATGAAAGGGAATGGAGCCCCGCGCAGTTTGCGAGGCTTTTCGTAGTTGTTGCTGCGGCTTCAGCCGCCGGTGAGCGGGCGTCGCCTCTCGCCTGCGGATAGTCGAAAGGCTGGAGCCCAGTAGCCGGCGGGAGCTGAGCTCGATCTGCGCGTCGCCCCTCGCGCTACGGGTAGTCGAACAGGCTGGAGCCCAGCGGCCGGCGCGAGCTGCGCTCGATCTGCGCGTCGCCGTCCACGGCGGTGCGGCCCACCGCCTGGCCGGTGCCGATGCAGATCTGCACGCCGCGCGGGCGGAACTCGGGGGCCAGGGGGAAGGCGAGGTCCACGCGGTAGGTGCGCCGCGAGCGCGGCGGAAAGGCGAAGCGCAGCCCGGCCCCGCCCGCCAGCAGCACCGGCGAGTTGCGGCCGAAGGGGTCGTCGCCCGCCCACGTCTTCCCCGCGTCGAAGAACACCGCCGAGCCCAGGTCGAAGAGCCGCGGGAACGGCCACGCCAGGAAGGCGCGGTGCTCCAGCGTGACCACCGCGCGCCGCTGCCCCGCGAACACCTGCCGCGGGTAGCCGCGCAGCCCCGAGCGGTGCCCCAGCGTGAGCTGGAACGGCACCCGCGCGTGCCACCCGCTCGACGCGCGCCCCGCGAACACCACGGTGTGCCGGGCTTCGGGCGACGGGTGCCAGTAGCTCCACACGTCGAGCTGGCCGAACGAGTCGCGCCAGCTCAGCGCGCCGCGCGGGGCGCGGTAGTCGCGCTTGGTCTCCAGCACCAGCCGCATCCCCGCCAGCGTCCCCCCCGGCAGGTCGCCGCTCGCGGTGAGCCCGAAGTCGAGCGAGAGGTCGTCGTCGGTGGAGAAGGTGGAGAGGGTGCGCCCCACCGCGGCCTCCACGTCGGCGCCGAGCTGCACGTCCTCGGCGCCGTTCACCGCGTCCAGCCCGCGGCGCCGGTCGAACGTCACCCGCCGCTGGCCCGCCAGCAGCACCAGCCGCGTGGCCGACACCGGCGCCAGCCCCGGCACCACGCCGCCGCCCGGCAGCTCCTCGGCGGGAACCTCGTCGTCGTCGTCGCGCACAACGCCCAGCGTGTCCTGCGGAAAGGCCCAGCGCTCGCCCGCCACCGCCACCCCCAGCAGCGACAGCCGCCCCCGCCGCCCGAAGCGGCGCACCACCCCCGCGTCCCAGCTCGTGCGCTCCACCGGGAAGAGGCGCCGCTCCAGCCCCTCGCCGGGGGCGGGCTGCACGAAGTACTGGAAGT
>DASQLJ010000086.1:0-2246 GCA_035630095.1 Longimicrobium sp. | reverse complement strand
GCTCCCCCGTGAACGCGCCGGGCGGCTGGCTGGTGATGGCCCGGTGCGTGGGCCCGCCGCCCCGGCCCACGGTGCCGCCGCGGCCGTGGAAGAGCCGCAGCGTAACCCCCGTCTCCCGCGCGACGTCGTGCAGCGCGCGGTGCGCCTTGTAGATCTCCCAGGTGCTGGTGAGCATCCCGCCGTCCTTGTTGCTGTCGGAATACCCCAGCATCACCTCCTGCCGCCGCCCCCAGCTGTCCAGCAGCCGCGCGTAATCCTCCCGCCGCCACAGCTCGCGGCAGATGTCCGGGCAGGCGCGCAGGTCGGGGATCGACTCGAAGAGCGGCACCGGCATCAGCCCCGGATCGCCGCCCTCCGCCGCCACGCGCACGCCGCACATCTCCGCGAGGCGCACGACGGTCAGCACGTCGTCCACCCCGGTGGCGCCGCTGATCACGTAGGCGGTGATCGCCTCGGGCGGATACGTGCGCTTCAGCTCGGCCACGGCGCGGAGCGTGTCCAGCACCCTCCGCGTCTCCTCCCCCGGCGCGGCGGGGAGCGTCGCGGCGTCCGCGGACGCAGTGCCCAGCAGCTCGTCGCGCGCGGCGGCGTGGATGCGGGCGTGCTGGCGGACGTCCAGCGTGTGCAGGTGGAAGCCGAAGGTGTCCACCTGCCGCAGCAGCGGGTCGATCAGCAGCGCGGCCAGGCGCTCGCCGCGGTGGGCGGCCAGGCTGCCGCGCACCAGCCGCAGGTCGGCGGCGAAGTCGCGGGCGTGGGCGTAGCCGTGCGGGTGGCGCGGATCGTTGCGGGCCGAGCGCAGCCGCGCGCCCATGTAGCCCAGGAAGCGGCGGTACACCTCCGTCTGCGAGCGCCGCTCGGGGATCGGGTCCAGCGTGCTGGCCTCGGCGGCGTAGCGCTCCAGCGCCTCGCACAGCGCCTCGCTGACCGCCGTCTGCAGCGTGGAGGTGCTCAGGCGCTCCACGAGCTGCTCCAGCGCGCGCACGTAGCGGTCGAGGATGGTCTCGCGCGCGAGCTGCAGCGCGTCGCGGGTGACCTCGGGCGTCACGAAGGGGTTGCCGTCGCGGTCGCCGCCGATCCAGCTCCCGAAGCGCACGACGGGCGGAAGGTCTGCCGCGGCTACGAGCTCGCCGAACCCCGCGCGGAAGCCGTCGGCGAGCTCGGCGTAGAGGCCGGGGACGGTGGCGATCAGCACGCGGCGGTAGTAGTCGAGCCCCATCTGGATCTCGTCGGTCACCGACGGGCGGCTGCGGCGCACCTCGTCGGTCTGCCAGAGCGCGGTGATCTCGGCGGCGATGGCGTCTTCCTGCTTCGCGGCCTCGGCGTCGGTCAGCGGCAGCCGGTCGAGCCGCTCCAGCGCGCGGGCGATGCGGGCGCGCTTGAACAGCACCGTGCGCCGCGACACCTCCGTGGGGTGCGCGGTGAAGACGGGGAGCACGGTGACCTCGGCCAGCCGCTTCAGCACCTCGTCCGCGCCCACCCCCGCGTCGCGCAGGCGCAGCAGGGTGCCGCGGAAGGTGCCGGGCTGCGGCGCCTGGCCCGCGTTCAGCGCGGCGGCGCGGCGCCTGCGGCCGCGGTGGGCGGTCTCGGCCAGGTTGGCCAGCTCGAAGTAGATGGAGAACGCCTTCGTCAACCGGTACGCCTGCTGCACGTCGAACCCGGCCACGATCTCCGCCGCCCGCCCGGTGCCGCCGTCCGCCCCGCCGTCGGCCGCGGCCGATCCGGCGTTTTCGGGAGATGCGGATGCGTCGCCATCCGCCGCCTCGGCGCCGCGGCTGCGGATCAGCAGGCGGCGCAGCTCCTCGACGGCGGCGTAGAGCGCGTCGCCCTCCTGCTCGCGCAGCACGCGGCCCAGGAGGATGCCCAGCGAGCGCACGTCGCGCCGCAGCGGCGCCTCCTTCAGCGCCGCGTCCTCGCCCGTGAGCTCCGCCAGCCGCTCGTGCTGCGACGCCGTGCGCCACAGCGGCTCGTCGCCCCCCGTGGACCCTCGATCCGCCTCCGCCACGTCCGTTCTCCGTTCCCGGGATCTCCACACCCTCCGCGCGGATAAACTATCGCCCATCACCACGTGTCACACGAGAGGCCTGCGGCGCCAGGAACCGCGCCGTGTCTCTTGCCCCGCCCCCCTGCCACGCCGCAATCCGCCCCCACTCGTCCGCCCGCTGGCCACCCCGACGCAGTCGTCCCTCCCCCGTGCGGTTACGGGGGAGGGACAGGCGAGGAACGAGCCAGGGAGGGGGCCGGCGGGG
>DASQLJ010000085.1:0-4377 GCA_035630095.1 Longimicrobium sp. | reverse complement strand
TGAAGGAGCAGGTTGAAGACATCGGGGTGAGCCTTTTCGATCTCGTCGAGGAGGAGAACCGCGTGTGGAGTGCGGCGCACCGCCTCGGTGAGGAGGCCCGGCTGCTCGAAGCCCACGTACCCCGGCGGCGCGCCGATCAGGCGCGACACCGCGTGGCGCTCCATGTACTCGCTCATGTCGAAGCGGATCAGCTCGATCCCCATCACCTCGGCGAGGGAGCGCGCTACCTCCGTCTTCCCCACCCCGGTCGGCCCGGTGAAGAGGAAGGCGCCGGTGGGCTTGCGCGGGTCGCGGAGCCCGGCGCGTGAGAGCTTGATGGCGGCGGCGAGCTGCCCGATGGCCGCGTCCTGGCCGAAGACGCGCGCCTTCAGCTCCGCCTCCAAGGTGCGCAGGCGCTCGCGGTCGCTCCCGGCCACGGTGCGCGGAGGGATCTGCGCCATGGTGGAGAGGATCCGCTCCACCACGTCGTCGCCCACCGCCGGCCACCCCGCCGCCTCTTCGTCGTCCTCCGCGACGGCCAGGCGCACGTCGGCGCCGGCTTCGTCGATCACGTCGATCGCCTTGTCGGGGAGGCGGCGGTCGTGCAGGTAGCGCGACGAGAGCTCGGCCGCGGCGCGCAGGGCGGTGTCGGCGTAGCGCACGCGGTGGAACGCCTCGTAGCGGCTGCGCAGCCCCTCCAGGATGGCGACGGTGTCGTCCACCGACGGCTCGGGGACGTCGATCTTCTGGAAGCGGCGGGCGAGGGCGCGGTCCTTCTCGAAGTGCGCGCGGTACTCCTCGTACGTGGTCGACCCGATGCAGCGCAGCCCGGCGGCCAGCGCCGGCTTGAGCAGGTTCGACGCGTCCATGCTGCCGCCCGAGGTGGCGCCGGCGCCGACCACGGTGTGGATCTCGTCCACGAAGAGGATCGCGCCGGTGAGCGTCTCCAACTCCTTGAGCACCGCCTTCAGCCGCTCCTCGAAGTCGCCGCGGTAGCGGGTGCCGGCGAGCAGCGCGCCCATGTCGAGCGCGAAGATGCGCGCGCCGCGCAGCGCGGCCGGCGCCTTCCCGGCGTGGATCTTCAGCGCCAGCCCCTCGGCGAGCGCGGTCTTGCCCACGCCGGGGTCGCCCACGAAGAGCGGGTTGTTCTTGCGGCGGCGGGCGAGGACGTGGATCGCCCGGGAGATCTCCTTCTCGCGGCCGATCAGCGGGTCCAGCTTCCCCTCGGCCGCCTGGCGCGTGAGCTCCACGGTGAAGCGGGAGAGGGCGTCGCCGGCTTCCCGCGGCACATCCTCCTCGTCCTGCGGCGCGTCGCCGGCGGGGATCTCTTCGCGGCGGGTGACGCCGGTGGAGGCGCGGCCCTCCACGCCGTGGCTCACGGCGCGGGTCATGGCCAGCCGGTCCACGCCCGCGTCTTCCAGGAAGTGCACGGCGAAGGAGTCTTCCTGGTCGTAGAGCGCCACCAGCACGTGGCCGCCGGTAACCTCCTCGCGCCCGGAGCGCAGCACCTGCAGCGCCGCCTCCTGCACCACGCGGCGGAAGGCCAGCGTGGGAAGGGCCGAGTCGCGCGGGGTGGAGGTGGCGGACTTGACCTCTTCGCTCAGGAAGCGGTCGAGGCGGCGCTTGAGCAGCTCCACGTCGGCGCCGGCGGCGCCGACCACCTCGGCGGTGGCGTCGTCGTGCAGGAGCGCGAACAGGAGGTGCTCCAGGCCGGCGTACGCCTGGCCGCGGCGCGCGGCCTCGAGCACGGCCAGGTGCAGCGAGATCTCCAGCTCGGGGCGAAGTGCGGGGCTCGACATGCCTTGCGTTGTACGGGAGTGCGAATGGTCGATCGTATGGGCGTCGGGACGGACGCCTATTCCGGCTCCATGGTCAGCAGCAGCGGGTATCCCGCCGCCTGCGCGTCCACCGTCACGTGCTCGATGCGGGTCTCGGCCTCGTCGCGGGTGTAGACGCCGGCCACGCCCACGCCCAGGTGGTGCACCTGCAGCATCACGCGGGCCGCCTCCGTGGCGGTCTTCTCGAAGTGCCGCTCGAGGACTTCCACCACGAACTCCATGGTGGTGAAGTCGTCGTTGTGCAGCAGCACGCGGAAGAGCCGGGGGCGCCGCGTCTTCGGCCGTTCGGCGACCGCGACGCCTTCCTCGCGCTCGCGGCCGGGGCGGCGTCCGTCGTCCCGGTCGCGGTCCCCGTCGCCGCGGCGGCCGGGGAGCGCGGCGTGCGGGGGCCGCTCCGATCCTCCCATCCCCTGATACCCGGCGGGTTCCGTCGTCACGTCGCGCTCAGGCGGCGGCATCGGCGGCGTTGCGCTCGCGGGCGCGCTCCACCTCCCAGAAGTGCTCCTCGGCCCAGCCGCAGAGGGCGGAGAGGGGCCGCACCAGCGTCTCGCCGAGCGGGGTGAGGGTGTACTCCACCCGCGGCGGCACCTCGGGGTAGACCTTGCGCTCCACCAGCCCGTCGCGCTCGAGCCCGCGCAGCGTCTGCGTGAGCATCTTCTGCGACACGCCGCCGACCGCGCGCTGCAGCTCGCCGAAGCGCAGCGTGCCGGCCGACAGCACGTAGATCACGATCACCGCCCACTTGTCGGCCACCAGGTCCAGCACGCGGCGCGAGCCGCAGCGTTCGCTGCGCACGTCGCCGCGCGGCTCGATCGTCATTTCCATTGGTTACCCGAAGGGGTGTATCGCACGGACGGGTGCTTACCGGCGGGTCCACATGCAACAGTATAGTTCTCCACCGCCGCGGCGGAAGAGTTCCGTTCGGCCGGCGGGCGACAGCCGATCACGACTCCGTTCCGCGAGGACGGTTTGCGTGAGGGATTCGCGCCCGCAGGGCCGAGACGCCGGCGCGCCCGCGTCGATGTCTCGGGAACGAGCGGGGCCATGGCGCGCCGGCGGCTCGGCGCCGTTGGCAACGGCGGTATCGTTGCCTACGGCGCGCGAAGCCCGGCCCGGAGCGCAGCGGAGGGACACGCCCGCACCCCGCTCTTTCGTTTCGAGCTCCGGCACCGACGTCTCGAAGTCCGTATGACATGCGAAGCAGCCCCGCTCCTTGATTAGAGCGGGGCCGCGGTGCATCCCCGAAGCCGGTCAGTCAGTGCGGCGGGAGGGGCGGGGGGACGGAGGCGAAGATGGGGGCGAGCTCGTCCACCTGGGCGGCGGGGGTCCAGGCGGCCATCCCCTGCTTCCACACCAGCGTGTCGGGGGTGAGGGCGCCGGCGCCGGCCTGCTGGCGCAGCTCGTCCATCCCGTGGGGCCCGCTCTGCTTCCCCTCGAGCGCCACGAAGAACGCGGCTGGCTGCGGCAGCGGCGGCGGGCCGCCGGAAGCCGGCGCTGCCCCGGGCGACCCGGCGCCGCCGAGCTGCTGGCCGAGCTGCCCGGCCATCTGCTGGCCCATCGCCATCCCCATCGCCAGCCCCATCCCCTGCCCCGCGGCGCCGCCGGGGTTCTGCGCGGCCAGCGGGATGCTCTCGGCGGTCTGGAACTGCGCGTAGCGGCTCAGGTCGCCGATCACGCCCATGCTGCTGCGCTTGTCGAGCGCCTTCTCCACCTCTTCGGGGAGGGCGATGTTCTCGATCACGAACTGCGTGAGCTCGATCCCCCACTCGCCGAAGTCCGCCGCCATCTTGCCGCGGATGAGCGAGCCGATCTCGTCGTAGCGGGCGGCGAGGTCGAGCACGGGCACCTTGGCCTCGGCCACGGCGTCCACGAAGCGCGAGGTCACCAGCGAGCGGAGCTGCTCGTCGACCTCGCCGGTGGTGAAGGCGCTGTCGGTGCCCACGATCTGCGCGATGAACCTGGCGGGCTCGATCACGCGCACCACGTAGGTGCCGAAGGCGCGGATGCGCACGGGGCCGAACTCGGCGTCGCGCATCATCACCGGGCTCTTGGTGCCCCACTTCTGGTCGGTGAACTGCTTGGTGGCGACGAAGTAGACCTCGGCCTTGAACGGCGAGTCGAAGCCGTACTTCCACCCCAGCAGCGTGCCGAGGATGGGAAGGTTCTGCGTCACCAGCTCGTAGCGGCCGGGAGGGAACACGTCGGCCACCTGGCCCTGGTTCACGAACACCGCGGCCTGCCCGGGGCGCACGATGAGCTGCGCGCCGTTCTTGATCTCGTTGTCGTGCCCGTCGAACCGCCACACCATCGTGTCGCCGGTTTCGTCCAGCCACTGGATGATGTCGATCAGCTCGGTCTTGACGAAGTCCCAGAGGCCCATCGGCTGGTCTCTCGCTGCGGAATGTGCGTGGTGTGGGAGGGCGGGGCGCGCATCCAGATTCGCGCCGCGCCGCCGTTCTCGCAAGCGTCGGCGCCGTCGCGAGATGGATCGCGTGCGGCGCCGGGCCGTGCGGCTGGGGTGTACGCGTGCGGCGGGGGCAATGTTTCGGGGAGGGGGAGG
>DASQLJ010000084.1:0-2047 GCA_035630095.1 Longimicrobium sp. | reverse complement strand
CTGGGCGCGGTGGACAGCGCCGCCGCCCGCGCGGCGACGCCGGGGACGGTGGTCGGACAGGCGCCGCGCGCCGGCGAACGAGTCCAGCCGGGCACCTTCGTCACCGTGACGGTGGCGCAGGCGCCGCGCGCGACCATGCCCTCGCTCGTCGGGCGGCCGGTCGAGGAAGCGCGGCGGACGCTCGTGGCGGCGGGGCTGCGGGCGGGCGAGGTGACCGAGCGGGACGCGCAGGGGGCCGCCGGGCGCGTGCTCACGCAGTCCGTCCCCGCCGGCACGCGCGTGCGCCCGGGGATGACGGTGGACCTGGCCGTGTCGCGCGTTCCCGTCGTCGTCCGGCCGGACACGCCGCGCGCGACCATGCCCTCGCTCGTCGGCCGGCCGGTGGCGGAGGCGCGGCGGACGCTAGTGGCGGCGGGGCTGCGGGCGGGCGACGTGACCGAGCGAGACGCGCAGGGAACCGCCGGACGCGTGCTCACGCAGTCCATCCCGGCCGGCACGCCCGTCCGCCCCGGGATGACGGTGGACCTGGCCGTATCGCGCGTTCCCGCCGTCGTGCAGCAGGACACGCCGGTGCGCACGGCGCAGCAGGACACGCCCGCCGCCACTCAGCCGGAGACGGTGGTGGATTCGGCGGTGGCGGTGGTTCCGGACACGGCGGCGATGACGCAGCCCGAGATCGTGGCGACCCAGCCGGTGGTGGCGGAAACGGCGGCGGCCCTGCCGGTGCGGCTGCCCACGTCGCAGCCGGGGAGCCCGGCGCTGCTCGGCCTTCCGCGCGAAGTGCTGTGGGGGGTGATCGCGCTGCTGGTGCTGGCCGCGGCCGCCATCCTCTACCGAATCACGCGCGGCGGCGGGCGGCAGCCCGTCCCGGCTCAGCCGCCCGCGGCCGTGCCGCCGCCGGCGTCGGCCGCCGTGCGCCTGAGCGTCGCCGGGGGCGAGTGGGAGTCCGCCGCGCAGGCGGACGCGGCGGCGGGGCCGGTGCAGGGCGGCAAGCTCCGCCTCAACGTCCGCATCGCCGAGCCGCTGCCGATGGCGGAGGCCGCGGGCGAAGGCGCGGGCGCGGCGCTGGGCGCGATGCGCGTGGCGGTGCGGATGAAGGACGACGCGGCCGATATGGCGGCGCGGATGGACGATTCCGCGCCGGTGCTGGCGGGTGCGGCGATGCAGGTGCGGGTGCGCGACGGCGAGCCCGAGCTCACGGTGGACGAAGACACGGACATCCTCGGCAGGAGAGCATGATGGACGAGAGCAACACGGTGCGCGAGGCCGTGGACTTCGACGGCAGCTTCGCGCAGAAGCTGGGCGCCGCGGTACGCGAGAAGCTGGGCGCCTGCCGCGGGCTGGTGAGCGAGCAGGTGCTCGAGGCGGCCATCGGCCGGGTGGTGGAGGCCGCCGCCGCGCGCCTCGACACGCCGCTGGCCGACCTGCTCACCGGCGCGTGGGCCCGCTATCCCGACATCCAGGAGCTGGCCGATGCGCGCAGGAACCCGTCGGACCAGCAGACCATCGCCGAGCTGTCGAAGCACAAGTTCGGGTGGACGCACCGGCCGCAGATCGAGATCGTGATCAACGAATCCACCTCCATCCCCATCCCCCTGGCGGTGAGCCTGGCCGTGACGGTGCTCGGCGGCGTGCTGGTGGTGCAGGGCGGCCGCTTCCGCGAGCTGCGCGCCGGGCGCCTGGCCGTGGGCGCGTCGGTGGCGGTAGGGGACAAGGAGGTGGCGAAACGGGAGAAGGACGTGAACCTCCCCGCCGTGCTGCGCTTCGGCGACGCGGGCGTGGCGATCCGCGACGCGGTGCCTGCGGTGAAGATCGCCCCCGCGCACGAGGCGGTCGGCGCCGGCTCCTGACGCGCGGCCCGGTGGACGCACGGCGGCGGTTCGGCTCGGTCCGGACCGCCGCTTCGTCTCTGGGCCATCCGCCAGGGCCGGTCCGGGTGTTCATCCCGGTCACCCCGTATCGTGGGGATGTAACGCCATGCGTGCGCTTTGCCGCAATCCGTTGCAGTCGCATCGCTGCCGCCAGGCTGCAACCAGAACGCAATCTT
>DASQLJ010000083.1:0-7199 GCA_035630095.1 Longimicrobium sp. | reverse complement strand
GAGCACAGCGCCTCCGTGAGCTCGGCCAGCTCCTGGCGCAGGGCGTCGAAGCTCGCCGCGTACGCCTCGGGGCGGGCCCGGACCAGTACGTCCAACGCCAGCCCCGAGTTTCCGAGCCGCGGCAGCACCAGGGTGCGGCCCAGCTCGCGCAGCCGGCGCTTCACGCGGTTGCGCTCGACAATCTCATGCTTGTGCTTGGGCACCACCACCCCCCAGCGCGAAAACGCCGACGGGGAAGCGGAGACGAACGCGTCGAGGTGACGCGTCTTCCTCCTCTTCCCCCGTCGGAACAGCGCCCGGAGCTCGGCGGGCTGCGTGATGCGCACCGCGCGAGGCAGCGCGAACCCGCGCGGGGCGGGCCCTTCGGCGTCCATGGCGCGTGCGGCGCGCGGCCGCGGTTACTTGCCCGCGATCTTCACGGTAAGCTGGTGACGCCCCTTGCGGCGGCGTGCGTTCAGAACGGCACGGCCGCCCTTGGTGGCCATGCGGGCGCGGAACCCGTGCTTGTTGATCCGCTTGCGGTTGCGCGGACGATACGTAGGCTTCATCGGTACCCCTTGGGGTGCTGCTCAGTAGTCGGATTCGGGTGCGGCAAAGACGAGAAACATAGCCGCGATTCGGCGGGGAGTCAACGGGCGGAGGAGATTTCGTGCGGCGGACCAGCGTGCGTAAACAGGTCCGCCGGTGCGCGAGTGCGCCCGTGCGTTCGCAACGCGGCCGGTCCCCGCCACCGGCCGGCGCGCGTCAGCCGCCGGCCGTCGGCTGGGCGAACACCACCAGGTTGCCGCCCGGCTCGCGCACGCTGATTTCGGCCATCCCGTAGAAGGTGGTGCGGCGCGGAACCACCACGCTCCCGGCCGGCACCGCGCGTTCCACCGCGTCGAGATCGTCGGTCTCGATGAAGAGCACGGTGCGGTAGGGGCCCTCCGCCAGCGCCGGCATGTCGTCGCGGACGCTGGCGCGGCTCTGGTACATGATCTCCACCTCGCCGCCCTGCAGGATCACGAACCCCGTCTCCCCGCCGTGCGGCACCTCGGTGGTGCGCTGGAAGCCCAGCGCGGTCCAGAACGCCGCGCACGCATCCACCTGGTCCACGATCAGCACGGGCGTCAGCTTCTTCATCGTCATCTCCACTGTTGTTGGACGCGTCGCCAGGCGGAGGCCATTCCGCCACACGACGACTCGCCTAGTCTCGTTTAGACTACTCGACCTTAGTATTATCGATTAGAATACCGATGTCAATGGTACCTGGAGGTGGAGGGATCGACCGGCGGGAGGCGTTCGACCGAAACACGGGAGGATGATCGACGATGGCGGAGCGGGCAGAGCGGTTGACGGTGGCGGACTTGGTGGTGCTGGCGCTGCTGCACGAGCGGCCGATGCACGGCTACGCGGCCAGCGCGGAGCTGGAGTACCGCGAGGCGCGCGACTGGGCGGGGATCTCGCGCCCGCAGGTCTACTACTCGCTGAAGAAGCTGGCCGGGCAGGGCTACGTCGCGCCCGCGGACGACATCGCCGACGAGGGGCCGGGCGGACCCGAGCGCCGCGTCTACGGGCCCACGGAGAAGGGCACGGCCGCCCTCTCCGCCGCCCTGGAGCGGCCGGGCTGGGCCGAGCAGCGCCCCCCGCCGCCGTTCCTCACCTGGATGGCGCTGGCGCAGCACGCCAGGCCCGGCGTCGTCGCCCGCCAGGTGCGGCGCCGGCGCGAGTTCTTGCGGCGCGAGGCGGCCCGCGAGCGCGACACGCTGGCGCAGTTCGGCGAAGGCGGGAGCACCGCGCACATGGCGGCTCGCCTGATGGTGGATCTCACCATCCGGCACTTCGAGGCCGAGCTCGCCTGGCTGGACGAGGTGGAGCGCGCGCTGGGCGGCCGCTGAACCCTTCCAGTTCGTCTCCATTCAACGCGTGATCCCACTCGCGGAGGGATAAACTGGACGCCCGCCGGCCGGCTCACTTTCTGTCGGCCGAGGCCTCGTCACACCTGGCCGTACAGGCGGATCGTCGCCGGATGTCGAACGGTGACGGTCCGCTTCGGCGCACCCGCCGATGACGACGTCCAGGAGATGGCACCCGGCGTGAACGGCTGTTCCATGCGTGCGGTTTCGGCCGCGTAGCAGTCTTCCGGGGGAGTGATACGAGAACGATGTAAACCGCCTGACTGCAACGGAGTTTACCCTGCTACGCGGGGCTTCCATAGTGCCGCCGGGGCATGCGCGCAAGGGGGTTGCAAACCGAAGAAACCCCAGCAGCCATGCGGGGTTCCTTGACTTTTCCACACCCCGGGTCTAGCTTGGGCGCCTACCCGTATCCGACGTTCGCGCCCGCCGTTCAGAGGTCATGGAGCACACCGCCGGGGAGGTCTGGTCCCGCATTCTCGACACCGCGAAGGCGGCCCTTCCCGAGCAGGCGTTCCGTACCTGGCTGGCGCCCACCGAGGCGGTGGCGATCTCGCAGGACCTGCTGGTGGTGTCCACCCCCAACCCCTTCGCGGTGGACTGGGTGGAGGACAAGTATGCAGAGCTCCTCACCGCCATCGGCGAGCGGCTGTTCGGCCGCCGCTTCACCTTATCCGTCCAGTTTCAGGCAGACGGCAAGCCCGCCGCCGCGCCCCCTCCGCCGCCCGAGATCGCGCCCTCGCCCGTGCCCGCCGTCGCGCCCGCGCACGCCCCGCACAACGCCACCCTCTCCGCCCCGGCCGCGCCGGCGGGTGGGGTGCGCGGCACCGTGCCGCTGAACCCCCGCTACACCTTTCCCCGCTTCGTGGTGGGGAACAACAACCAGCTCGCCGCCGCGGCCGCGCACGCCGTGGCCGAGGCGCCGGCCAAGCACTACAACCCGCTTTTCGTGTACGGCGGGGTGGGGCTGGGGAAGACGCACCTGATGCACGCCATCGGGCACGCGATGCTGGAGCGCGAGCCGGGGAAGCGGGCGCTGTACATCTCGTCGGAGCGCTTCACCAACGAGCTGGTGAGCGCGATCCAGGAGGGCTCGATGGCCGAGTTCCGCCGGCAGTACAGGCAGATCGACCTGCTGCTGGTGGACGACATCCAGTTCCTGGAGGGGAAGGAGCGCACGCAGGAGGAGTTCTTCCACACCTTCAACGCGCTCCACGACGCCCAGCGGCAGATCGTGCTGACCTCCGACCGGCCGCCCAAGGAGATCGGGCTGGAGGACCGCCTGGTGTCGCGCTTCGAGTGGGGGCTGGTGGCCGACATCAAGGCGCCCGACTTCGAGACGCGGATGGCGATCCTGCGCCGCAAGGTGGACGAGGACGGCCTGGTGATCCGCGACGCGGAGGACGTGCTCACCTTCATCGCGCGCAACCGCACCAGCTCGGTGCGCGAGATCGAGGGCGCGGTGATCAAGCTGCTGGCCTACTCGTCGCTCACCGGCCGCCCGATCGACCTGTCGCTGGCGCAGGAGGCGCTGGGGGGCGGCGTGCGGCTGGGCTCGAGCCCCGGGGTGAACGGGCAGGAGCTGAGCCCCGAGCGGGTGCGCGAGAAGGTGGCACAGGCGTTCAACACCACCCCCGAGGCGCTGCAGTCGAAGAAGCGCACCAAGGACCTGACGGTGCCGCGCCAGGTGGCGATGTACCTCACCCGCGAGCTCTTCGACCTGCCGCTGGTGGAGATCGGGAAGCTGTTCGGCGGGCGCGACCACAGCACGGTGATCCACTCCATCGGCAAGGTGGAGGAGGACATGAACGCCGACGCGGGGTTCCGCCAGCGGGTGGACCAGATCCGCGCGTCCTTCCGCTGACCCGTTCCACGCCGTGACTTGACAGGCGCCCGGGCGAGCGCGTATTTGCGCGCGTCCCCGGGCGCACGCTGTAGACACCGTTGCCGGCTGGACATCCGTTGTTACGGGGATGTGGAAACGGGTGGTGGAAAGACCGTGGAGAACGTGTGGGTAACCGGGCGCCGGCGTGGAGATGTGGAGCACGTGGAGAACCCGGGCGTTCCCCACAGCGCCTTCCACAGCCCACGCGGAGCCGGAAGACGATGCGGGACGGGGAGTTGAGGGGCCCGGTGGCCGAGTTGTCCACGGCTCCACACCCTCTACTACTACGACTGGTCTGAGTAACAAATAGGTAGAAGTAAGGTTTCCGGTGGAAAAGCCCCGGTCACTCCAGCCTGAGCTGCCGACAGCGTATGCGATTCACCATCACGCGTGAGAACCTCCTGCAGGGGCTCGGGGCGGTGGCCGGGAGCATCCCGACCCGCACCACCCTTCCGGTGCTTTCGAACATCCTGGTCGAGGCCGAGGAAGGGGCGGTGCGGATGAGCGGCACCGACCTGGACACCGCGGTGAGCGTGCGCGTGCCGGCCGAGGTGGCCGAGCCGGGCGCCATCACCGCGCCGGCCAAGAAGCTCCAGGAGATCGCCCGCGAGCTCCCCGGCGCCACCGAGCTGAGCACCCAGGGCGATTCGATCCTGATCAGCAGCGGGCGCAGCCGCTTCAAGCTGAACGGGCTGCCGCGCGACGAGTTCCCCGCCTTCCCCAAGGTGGATTTCGGCGAGAGCTGGCGGGTGACCGGCGCCGAGCTGCAGCGGCTGATCACGCACGTGTCGTTCGCCGCCAGCACCGAGGAGACGCGCCCGATCCTGAACGGCGTGCTCTGGCAGCTGCGCGACGGCGAGATGCGGATGGTGGCGACCAACGGCCACCGCCTGGCCAAGATGACGCTACCGGTGGAAGCCGCGGCCCAGGTGCCCGCCGTCGACCTGATCGTGCACCCCAAGGCGCTGCAGCAGGTGCAGCGGCTGTTCGCCGGCGACGCCGCGGTGGAAGTCTCGCGCTCGGAGAACCACATCGGCTTTCGCAGCGACACGGTGCAGGTGTACACGCGGCTGATCGAGGGGCCGTATCCGAACTACGAGCAGGTGATCCCGAAGGACAACGACAAGAACATGGTCGCCGACAAGGGCGCGCTGCAGAGCGCCGTCCGCCGCATGGCGATCGTGGCGAGCGACCAGACGCACCGCATCCGCATGTCGCTGGGCGGGGCGATGCTGCGCTTCAGCGTGGAGAGCCCCGACCTGGGCGCCGCCAACGAGGAGCTGCCGGTGGAGTACGACGGCGAGCCGCTGGAGATCGGCTTCAACGCCCAGTACCTGCTGGAGCTGCTGCGCTACATGCCCACCGACGAGGTGCGGATGAGCTTCAAGGCCCCCGAGCGCGCCGCCACGATGCAGCCGCTGGGCAACGAGGACACCCCCGACTACCTCTGCCTGGTGATGCCGCTGCGGCTGCTGAGCTGAAGCTTCGGTCGACGGTCGGGATGCGAATGCGGGGAGAGGCCGGCGTGGTCTCTCCCCGCGCGCGTTCCTGGTCGGCACGACAGGGGCGCTTCCCACCCGCTGACGGGCTTGCGCCCCACATCCGAACCCTGCCCGACGCGTAGACTCAGGATCGATCGATGAACAGACCTCAACGCAACGACCCGTGTCCCTGCGGTTCGGGAAAGAAGTACAAGGCGTGCTGCCTGGAGCGCGACCGCGGGGTCGATCGCACCCTGCGCATCGTGGGGGGCGCGGCACCCGCGGTGGGCGAAAAACACTGGGAGCCCGCGATCCGCGGGGCGGAGGTGTGGGAGGCCGACGTGGTGCCGCTGCACGCCGGCTTCGCGGACGATCCCGGCGCCCTGCCCGCGCTCGCGATCGTGGGTGCCGCCGGCTTCATCGTGCATGGCGACGTGATCTCCCCGCGTCCCGTGGGCGTTGCCGCGCGCGCGTCCGCCGTTGCGGAAGCGGTGCTGGCCGCCGCGCGGAGGGTGGGCGTGCTCCCCGCCGCCCTGCACGTGCGCGACCAGGCGCTGGCGGATGCGCTCGCGCCCGGGCTCGCGCCCCGCGGCGTTGCCGTGCGCGCCGCGCCGATCACCGAGTTGGACGAGGCGATCGAGGGGTCGCTGGAGCACATGGCGGGTGGCCGGGCGGCCGGTATCGCGAGCTCGCCCGGAACCTGGGCCGAGACGGAGGCTTCGCCGGAAGAGATCGCGCGGCTCCACGCCGCGGTGGCGGCCTTCCACCGCGCGGAGCCGTGGGAGCGGGTGGGCGACCAGGAGGCGCTGGAGCTCCGCTTTCCCGACGGACGGGTGTTCATGGCCTCGGTGATGGGCGGCGCGGGGATCGACTACGGGCTGGCGCTGTACTCCGACCCGCGCGACCTGGATGCCCTGTTGGAGAACGACGGCGACGCGATGGAGCAGGTGAGGGCGATGCGGGGATGGTCGATGAGCGCCGGATTCCAGCCTCGCTCGCGCATGAGCCGGGCGATGCAGCGCGAGGTGGCGTCGGCCGGGTGGGAGGTGGCCGCGACGGATGCCTACCCGATGCTGCTGGGCATCCGCATCCCCGGGCGTCGCGTGACCGCAGATCACGTGCGGGTGATGACGCGGGCGCTGACGGCGGTGCTGGGCGAGCTCTGCGGCCCCGGTGCGGTGGCCGGGATCGAGGATCCGGGCGTGGAGGTGGTGCGCGACGACGACTCGCCCTGGGCGCCGCTGCTGGAGGCGCACCCGATCGGCGCCGGGGGCCCGCTCGCGAACCCGGCGGCCGCGCTGGCCCACGCGTGGCACATGGATCCGCGAGAATACCGGCGCCTCTACGACGAGGCCATGGACCGGGCGGAGCGCTTCGCGGCGTGGCTGGAGGGGCAGAAGCTGTCGAAGGCCGCGCGGCGCAGGCACGCGCGCAACGCGAAGGTGTGGTGCGGGTACCTGTCGGCGATCACGGTGCCGGCGGAGGCCGCCACCGAGTACGACCTGCGCATCTACCTGTACGACTGGTTTCCGCGGAAGGAGAAGGTGCCCGCCGACGTGGAGCGCGTCCTCCCCGAGTCGCTGAACCTGTTCTTCGCCTGGATGGAAGCCGAGGAGGGCATCGGCTATCCATGGGCCCCCAGGGTGCTGATGGAGTGCGCCGACGTGGCGGACGAGTACGGGCACGACATCGTGTGGGGCGCGGAGCTGTGGGAGGACCTGATCGCCCGGGTGATGCGGCACGACGAGGAGCTGCCAGGCACGCGGGACGGGTGGCCGGGCATGATGAACGTGGAGGTCGCCATGGCGCGGCACGAGCTGCAGCGCCGCTGGCTGATCTGGTACGACGAGGCGGTGCGCGCCGGTACCACCGACCTGGGCGAGCTGCGCGACGTGCTGGTCGAGCGGCAGCGCGCGTGGGAGGACGTTCGTCGCCCGG
>DASQLJ010000082.1:0-18996 GCA_035630095.1 Longimicrobium sp. | reverse complement strand
TGGCATCCCCGCGCCGAAGATCTACGTCGGCGCGCCCCTGCCGCCCGCGCCGGCCGACATGGTCGACCCGTTCTTCTACGCCTCGCTCACCGTGTGCGAGGTGCTGTACCTGGTGGATCCCGAGCGGCTGCGGCCGTACCTGGCCGACAGCGGGCTGGAGCTGGCCACCTTCGACGACGGGCTGGCCTGCGCCGGGTTCGACTTCCAGATGTACCAGCGGCAGATGACCTTCGGGATGGGCTCCACCATGGAGATCGAGCTGAACATCGCCGCCTATCCCACCGCCCGGAAGGCGGAGGTGCCCGCGCTCTCCTTCGCCGACTTCGTGGCGGGGATGGACCAGACCAAGCTCATCGGCAACAAGCGCGTGTGGGTGCCGTGCGACGACCCGATCGCCATCAACGCCGGCGTCACGCTCTACGGCGAGCCGAAGTTCCTCACCCAGTTCATCCCCGCCGTGCCGGCGCTCAACTCGCCCGGCGTGAACACCTGGGGGTTCACCTGCTGCGACCCGGCGTATCCCCCCTCCTCCGCCGGCGGCGACGACGACACGGCGAAGGCGCACGCGATCTACACCTGCACGGCCGACGTGACGGGCCTCACCCCCGTGCTCTCGAACCCGTCGCCGTTCACCGAGTACGGCTACGCGCCGCACGACGGCCCCGACAAGGCGCTGATCGGCTGCCGCTGGAACATCTACCAGCCCTTCTCGACCGTCTTCCTCACGGCCGACCAGGCGGAGCGCGTGAAGCTGACCTACGGCGACTCCACGCATCCGATGCAGAAGGACATCCAGGCGATGATCGGCGACGCCCCGGCGCGCGTCTTCCGCACCTCCACCTCCATGCCCGCCGCCGTCAACAGCCGCAGCTACTACCCGTAGCCGGTTCCGGCGGGGGCCCGTCATACGGAGTCCGAAACGTCTGTGCCGGGGCCCGACACGACAACTACGGATTCGGGCGTGTCCCTCCGCTGCGCTCCGGGCCGGGCTTCGCGCGCCGTAGGCAACGATACCGCCGTTGCCAACGGCGCCGAGCCGCCGTCGCGCCATGGCTCGCTCGTTCCCTCGACTCTGGACGCGGGCGCGCCGGCGTCTCGGCCCTCCGGGCGCGAATCCCTCACGCAACCGCTCGTCGGCGGGTGGACGCACGAACGCCGCGGCTCGCGATGGAAGCGAGCCGCGGCGTTCGTGTTACGACGAAGATGACGAGGGAGAGCCGCCTGTCGGAATCGAACCGACGACCTTCGCATTACAAGTGCGGTGCTCTGCCAACTGAGCTAAGGCGGCGTACGGCGAGCGCAAAAATACACGAATCCGCGCCGCCGTACCACCCTCCGCCCCGCGCGGCTACCCGGCAAGCGACCAGCGCGGGCCCTGCGCCGTGTCCTCCACCACCACGCCGCGCGCCGCCAGCTCCGCGCGGATGGCGTCGGAGGTGGCGAAGTCCTTCGCCTTGCGCGCGGCCTGGCGCGCGGCGATGCGCTCCTCCACCCAGGCCGAGAGGTCGGAATCCACCTCCGCCTCGCGGCCCGCCAGCTCCACGAAGCCGAAGACGCGGTCGATGCGGTCGAAGGCGTCCATCGCCGCGTGCTTCTCGGCGGCGCTGATCGGGCGCGTGCCCAGCGCCTCCAGCCGCTGGTTCACGGCGTTCACCAGCGCGTGCAGCTCGGCCAGGGCCACGCTGGTGTTCAGGTCGCCGTCCATCGCGTCGGTGAAGCGGGCGAGCACGCCGTCCACCAGCGGGTGCAGCGCCGGCTCGTCGGCCGGGTCGGGGTCGCGCGCGTCGGGGTGGGCGCGCAGCCGCTCGCGCGCGCCGCGGATGCGCCGCACCGCCTCGGCCGACGCCTCCAGCGCGGCGAAGGTGAAGTTGAGCTTGCTGCGGTAGTGCGCCGTCAGGAACAGGTAGCGGATGCTGGACGGCTTCACCCCCCGCTCCACCAAGTCCTGGAGGTTGAAGATGTTGCCGGTGCTCTTGGCCATCTTGTCGCCCTCCAGCAGCAGGAACTCGCCGTGCAGCCAGTAGCGCGCGAACGGCTTTCCCGTCGCCCCCTCGCTCTGCGCGATCTCGTCCTCGTGGTGGGGGAAGACCAGGTCCACCCCGCCGGCGTGGATGTCGAACGTCTCCCCCAGCTCCGCCATGCTCATCGCCGAGCACTCGATGTGCCACCCCGGGCGCCCGCGGCCCCAGGGCGTGTCCCACACGGCGCCCACCTGCTCGTCCTCGGGCTTCACCGCCTTCCAGAGCACGAAGTCGCGCACGTCCTCCTTGTCGTACTCGTCGGCGGCCACGCGCTCGCCGCGCCGCGCGGCCGAGAGGTCCACCTTCGACAGCTTGCCGTAGTCGGCGAACTTGCCGATGGAGAAGTAGACCGAGCCGTCCTCGGCGGCGTAGGCCACGCCGCGCTCCTCCAGACGGCGGATGATGTCCACCATCTGCGGCACGTAGTCGGTCGCCAGCGGGTGCACGTCGGAGCGGCGGATCCCCAGGCGGTCGAAGTCGGCGAAGAGCGAATCCACGAACGGGCGCGTGTAGTCGCCGAGCTGCACGCCCTCGCGCAGCGCGCCGCGGATCGTCTTGTCGTCCACGTCGGTCAGGTTCATCACCGCCTTCACCCGGTAGCCGCGGAACTCCAGGTAGCGGCGCAGCGTGTCGCTGAAGAAGAAGGTGCGCAGGTTGCCGATGTGCGGCGGCGCGTAGACCGTGGGGCCGCAGGTGTACATCCCCACGCGGCCCTCGGCCAGGGGGACGAACTCTTCTTCGCGGCGGGTCAGGGTGTTGTAGAATCGAAGCGGCATCGGAGTGGACGAGTCCTTTCGGGATCCAGGCGCATGCAACGGCGGCCCCGGCGCGCGGAAGTGCGCGCCCGGCGGTTCAGCGGGGGGCCGGGTTACATCGCCTGCCGTGCGGGGTCATTCGTCCTCCGGGTCGTGGCCGTGCGTGGTGGTGGCGCCGCCCGCCTCGTCGTCGCCCAGCACCGCGGCGCGGGCGGGGATCGGGGGCGGGGGGCCGCCCTCCCACACCAGCCTCTGCTGGGTCGAGGGCGTCTCGATGTCCTCGGCGTCGAAGCGGCGCTTGAGGCGGCGGCGCAGCTCGCGGGCGACGTCCCACTGCTTGAGCGGGAGCGTCTTGGCGGTCACGCGGATGGTGACGGCGGTGTCGTTGAAGCTCTCCACCCCCGGCACCTCCACGCCTTCCACCAGCAGCGGGCGCCACTCGGGGTCTTCCCACAGCTCGCGGCCCACGTCGCGCATCACGGCGATCACGCGGTCCACGTCTTCCTTGTACGCCACCGCGACGTCGAGCACCACCCGCGCCCAGGTGCGGGTGAGGTTGCTCACCTTCTTGATCTCGCCGTTGGGCACGATGTGCACCACGCCGTGCACGTCGCGCAGCACCACCACCCGCAGCGTCATCCGCTCCACCGCGCCCGACACGCCCTCCAGGCGCACCACGTCGCCCACGCCGAACTGGTTCTCGATCAGGATGAACAGCCCGCTGATCACGTCCTTCACCAGCGACTGCGCGCCGAAGGAGATGGCGAGGCCCACCACGCCGGCGCCGGCCAGCAGCGGCCCCAGGTCCAGCCCGATGGCGCTGAGGAACATGAACAGGAAGATCACGAAGATGATCACCCTGCCCACGCTGCGCATCAGCCCCACCAGCGTGCGCGTGCGCTGCTCCTGCGCGGTGAGCGCCCCCGCCTGCGGCTGCCCCAGCGAGCGTTCGATGCGGCGGATCACCAGCCGCAGGATCGTCCACAGCAGCAGCGCCACGCCCACCGCGCCCGCCACCCGCAGCGTGCTCCAGATGAGCACCTCGGGGTTCAGCAGGTCGCGCGGGTGGCTCGGCTCGCGCGCGGCGGCCTCGCGCAGTACGGCGATCAGCGAATCGGCGGTCTGGAGCATCCGGTGCGGCGGCGCGCGGGTCAGGAGGTTCGTGAAGGGACGGATTCTCGCCCGTGGCGGCGAGCCGTGTCAAGCGCGCCGGGTCTAGACGGCCTCGCCCGGCGGTCTCGGGTGGAGCGCGAAAAGCCGGTCCCGGAACCCGAAACGGAACCGCCGGATGTGGGCGTGTCCCTCCGCTGCGCTCCGGGCCGGGCTTCGCGCGCCGTAGGCAACGATACCGCCGTTGCCAACGGCGCCGAGCCGCCGTCGCGCCATGGCCCCGGCTCGTTCCCTGGACGACGGACGCGGGCGCGCCGCCGTCTCGGCCCTCCGGGCGCGAATCCCTCACGCAACCGCTCGCTGATTTCAATTCCAGCCGTGGAGCCGCGACGATCTCCCCGATCCGGTGAAGCCTCGCGCAGTTTGCGAGGCTTTTCGTAGTTGTTGCTGCGGCTTCAGCCGCCGGTCAGCGGCCCCGGCCACGCGCCATGGATTCGCCAGGACGGTTCGATGCCGATGCAGCGCCCGGTGGAGCGGCAGATGGGGGAAACGCGAACGGGCGGGCCCGCGCTGGGCCCGCCCGTCCGGCGTCGTGTCGGCTCGACGCTCAGCGCAGGACGCGCAGCTCGCGGATCTTCCAGCCGCTGTTCTCCCACACCGCGCCGATGTACACGGTGCTGGTCTCGCTGTCGGTCACCCCGCGCGGGCGCGAGGTCCAGCTCAGCTCGCCGAACCCGCGCAGCGGCGACCCGCCGGCGATGTTCACCTGCGTGGGGCGGACGCTCAGCGTGGCGCGGTCGCGGAAGAGCTCGCGGAGCGCGGCGGCCACGTGGCGCGCCTCGGCGGCCTCGGCCTGGCCGGTGCCCAGGTCCAGCACCATGCGGTGGTCCGCCGGTGCCAGCGCGGTCACCGCGTTGGCGTCGCCCGCCGACCACATGCGGGCGATGGAGGCCACGAAGCCCTCCAGCGGCGTGGGCCGCCCCTGCGCCGCGGCCGCCCGCGGCGCCAGGAGCGCCATGCTACAGATCAGCGCCACCAGGGCGCGTCGTGCGTTCATCGAAGATCTTTCGGGATGACCACGGCGGGAGTGCCGTCGCCCCGATGTACTCCCCCCGGGCGTCGGACGTTCCCTCCACCGCATCGCGCGTCCGCCCGGAAGCAGTTGCGCGGCAAACAGATGGGCGCTCCAGGCACGAACGGAAGCGCATCCCCGCGGGACAATCTGCTCGTAAACAGGTGAAATCACCAGATCACGCGCTAAAGCTAAACCCGGGACCAGGGACTCTTCCGCGCCCGCGGACGATTGCGCACAGGAGGTTTGCAGTATAAAGTACTTCGCAACGGACGCTGGTGCGGCCGGATCTCATGGACAAAGCTATCCTCCGACACGGCGTGGGACGGCGATCGTCGTGATCGTCCTCGCCGGTGTGCGGATACATCCGACCGGGTGCCGCTCCACCCGTTCTCCACGGCGGCATCCACGGACCAGGGGCAGTGATGGAATTGCACATCCGCGACGTATCCAAGACTTATCCCAACGGCGTGCAGGCGCTGAAGGACGTGACGCTCACGATACCCGCGGGGATGTACGGGCTGCTCGGCCCCAACGGCGCGGGGAAGTCCACGCTGATGCGCATCCTGGCCACCCTCCAGGAGCCCGACGCGGGAACGGTGCACCTCGGCGACCTGGACGTGGTGCGCCAGAAGGACGAGGTGCGGAAGACGCTCGGCTACCTGCCGCAGGAGTTCGGCGTCTACCCCAGGGTGAGCGCGGAGGAGCTGCTCGACCACTTCGCCATCCTCAAGGGAATCCCCGGGAAGAAGGCGCGCAGGAAAGTCGTCGAGGCGCTCCTCCGGCAGACCAACCTGTGGGAGGTGCGCAGGCAGAAGCTGGGCGGCTACTCGGGCGGGATGCGGCAGCGCTTCGGGGTGGCCGTGGCGCTGCTGGGCAACCCCAGGCTGCTCATCGTGGACGAGCCGACGGCGGGTCTGGACCCGGCGGAGCGGGTGCGGTTCCTGAACCTGCTCAGCGAGCTGGGCGAGAACAGCGCGGTGATCCTCTCCACGCACATCGTGGAGGACGTCTCGGAGCTGTGCACGCGGATGGCGATCATCGACCGCGGCGAGATCCTGCTCGAGGCCGAGCCGCTCGGCGCGATCGAGGAGATGCGCGGGAAGATCTGGCGCAGCGTGATCGAGAAGAGCGCGCTCCCGGAGGTGGAGCGGGCGCACGCGGTGATCTCCACCAAGCTCCTCGCGGGACGGACCGTGGTGCACGTCCATGCCGACGCGGCGCCCGGCCCCGGCTTCGCCGCCGCCGAGCCGGACCTGGAGGACGTCTACTTCGCCACGATGGCGGGGCACATCGGCCGGCGCCGCGAACGGGCCGCGGTGCCGGCATGAAGTTCCGGGAGATCTTCCGCTTCGAGCTCGCCTACCAGGCACGCCGCCTCTCGACCTGGCTCTACTTCGCGCTCCTCGCCGTCGTCGCCTTCCTCTTCGTGCGGGGAAGCTACCTCGCCGACGCGCTCTACGCCGACTTCTTCCTCAACTCGCCCTTCGTCATCGCGTCCACGACGGTGTTCGTGGGCCTCTTCTGGTTCCTGCTGGCCGCGCCGGTCGCCGGCGAGCTCGCCGCGCGCGACGTGGCCACGGGGATGCACCCCCTCACCTACACCGCCCCCGTCCCGAAGGCCGCGTACTTGGGGGGACGGTTTCTCGCCGCCCTCGTCCTCAACGCGCTGCTCCTGCTCGCCGTGCCGCTGGGGATCATGCTCGCCGTGTACGCGTCGGGGGTGGACCCCGAGATCGTCGGCCCCTTCCGCCCGGCCGCCTACCTCACGGCCTACGGCTTCCTCGCGCTCCCCAACGCCTTCGTCGGCACGGCGATCCAGTTCGCGTGGGCGGCGCTCGGCCGGCGGGCGATCGCGAGCTACGTGGGGAGCGTGCTCCTCTTCTTCGTGGCGTACGGCGGGATGATCATCCTGGGGATCTTCGTGGGGCGGCAGGACCTGGCGGCGCTCCTCGACGTCTTCGGCCACATCTTCATCACGTCCGACGCGGTGCTGGGGTGGACGCCGATCGAGAAGAGCACGCGCCTGATCGAGCTGGAGGGCCCGCTGCTCCGCAGCCGCCTGATGTGGATCGGCGTCGCGCTGGGGACGCTCGCGTTCACCTACGGCCGCTTCCGCTTCGCCCACCACGCGCCGGGCCCGTGGTGGAGCCGCATCACCCGGCGGCGCGACGCGCACGCCCCCACGCCCGCGGGTGTCGACGTCGCCCGGACGGCTCCAATCTCCGTCCCCGAGGTCCGGCGCACGTTCGGCTTCGCGGCGTACGCGCGGCAGACGCTCGCCATCACGTGGACGTCGTTCCGCGTGATCGCGAAGAGCCGGGGCGGGCTCGTCCTCCTGGCCGGCATCGCGCTGATCGCGGTGAGGGTGCTGCAGGAGAACATGGAGAGCCTGGGCACGCCGCTCCTCCCCCGCACCGAGTACGTCCTCACCTTCCTGACGGCACCCCTCACCAGCTTCCTCACCCCCTGGGTGATCATCCCCCTGCTCATCGTCCTCTACGCCGGCGAGCTGGTATGGCGGGAGCGGGAGGCAGGCCTGGGCGAGATCACCGACGCGGCGCCGGTGCCGGAGTGGGTCCTCTTCCTCGGCAAGTTCCTGGGGCTGGGCCTGATCCTGGCCGCGTGGATGGCGATCCTGACCGTGGCCGGCGTGCTGATCCAGGCGAGCATGGGGTACGACCGGTTCGAGTTCGGCCTGTACCTGAAGGTCCTCTTCGGGCTCCAGCTCCCCGAGTACCTCCTCTTCGCCGTGCTCGCGCTGGTGGTGCAGGGGGTGGTGAACCAGAAGTACCTGGGCCACCTGCTGGCGCTCGTCGCCTACGCGTGCATCCTCTTCGCCGCGCGGCTGGGGATCGGGCACAACCTGCTCGTCTACGGCTCCGCGCCGCACTGGTCGTACACCGACATGCGCGGCTTCGGCGCGACGCTCGGGCCGTGGCTCTGGTTCATGCTCTACTGGGCGGCGTGGGCGCTGCTGCTCGTGATGGCGGCGAGGCTGCTCTGGGTTCGGGGGATGGAGACGGGGCCGCGGGCGCGGCTCCAGCTCGCGCGCGGCCGCTTCACCCGCCCGACGGCCGGAATAGCTGCCGCGGCGGCGGGGCTCGTGCTCTCACTGGGGGGATTCATCTTCTACAACACCAACGTGTTGAACGAGTACGTCACCCCCTCCGAGCGGCTGGAGCGGGGCGCCGAGTACGAGCGGCGCTACGGGCGGTTCGCGAACGTTCCGCAGCCCCGCCTGGCGGGGACCCGGCTGCGGGTGGAGATCCATCCCCGGCGGCGCGAGGTGGAGATCCGCGGCACCTACCTGCTCGTGAACGGCACCGCGGCCCCGATCGACTCGATCCACGTGGCCACCACCGCGGGCGTCCAGACGGGGGCGGTCACCTTCGACCGCGCCGCCGCGCGCGTGCTGGCGGACGACGATCTCGGCCACCGGATCTACGCCCTGCGCGAGCCGCTCCGGCCCGGCGACTCGCTGCGGCTCGGCTTCACGGTGAACGTCGAGCCGAGGGGCTTCCGCAACAGCGGCGTCAGCCGGGCCGTGGCGGCGAACAGCTCCTTCTTCACGAACGATTTCCTCCCCGCCATCGGCTACCAGCGCGCGCGCGAGCTCTTCAAGCCCGGCGAGCGACGGGCGCACGGGCTCGCCGCGCGCCGCATGTTCCCCTCGCTCGCCGACGCCGGCGCGGACGTCACCGGCGAAGCGGGCCGCGACTTCACCGGCGCCGGGCGTGTCGCCTTCGAAGCGGTGGTGGGTACGGACGCGGACCAGGTCGCCGTCGCGCCGGGGGCGCTGCGCCGGACGTGGACGCAGGGCGGGCGGCGCTACTTCCACTACGCGACCGACGCCCCGATCGGGAACGAGCTCCGCTTCTTCTCCGCCCGCTACGCGGTGCACCGGGAAGTGTGGAATCCTCCGGCGGACGCGGGACGGCCCGTCGCGATCGAGGTCTACCATCACCCGCGGCACGCCGCCAACCTCGGCCGCATCCTGCGCAGCGTGCGCGCCTCGCTGGACCACAACACCCGCGCGTTCGGCCCGTACCCGCACGCCTACATCAGGCTGGTCGAGAACCCCGGCAGCGGGATGGGCGCGCACGCCGACGCGACGACGATCGACTACACGGAAGGATTCTCCCGCTTCAACCCGGGGGACGATCCGAAGGCCCTCGACATGCCGTTCGCGGTGATGGCGCACGAGATGGCGCACCAGTGGGGCGTCCCCTACGCCCATGCCGAGGGGGCCCCGCTGCTGTCGGAGAGCTTCGCGTGGTACGCCGCGATGGGCGTGGTGGAGGAGACCCACGGGCGCGAGCACCTGGAGCGGCTGCGGCGGTTCTTCCGGCAGCCGACGCCGATCCCCCCGATCCGCCAGTCCGTGCCGCTGCTGCGGGCGATGGACCCGTTCGCGGCGTACCGGAAGGGGCCCGCCGCGCTGTTCGCGCTCGGCGAGTACATGGGCGAGGAGCGGGTGAACCTGGCGTGGCGGCGGTTGATCGAGACGCACCGCTCGGGCGCGCCGCCCGGGGCAACGACGCTGGACCTCTACCGCGAGCTGCAGGCGGTCACGCCCGACTCGCTCCGCTACCTGCTGCACGATCTCTTCGCGGCGAACACCTTCTGGGAGCTTGAGACGGAGCGGGCGTCCGCGAAGCAGACCGCGGCGGGCGCCTGGCAGGTGACGCTCCGCGTGAATGCGCGCAAGGTGACGGTGAACCCCGCGGGCGTGGAGACGGAGGTGCGGATGGATGAATGGATTCCGGTCGGCGTCTTCGCCCCCAGCGGGCAGCAGGGCCCGGAGTTCGGCGAGACGCTCTACCTGCGCGGCCACCGCATCCGCTCCGGCGCGCAGACCATCACCGTGACCGTGCCGAAGAAGCCCTCCGACGCCGGCATCGACCCGTATCTCGTGCTGATCGACCTGGAGCGGTTCGACAACGTCGAGGAGGTGGACGTCGAGAGCTGACGACGCGGCACCACCGCATGCACTCGATTGGCTGTTCTTCACCGGCGTGCTACCGAGCGACCCACTGGCGGCGACCGTGCCGGCGCGGAATTCAAAACCCTTCCCCCGTGCGCGGCGGAAGGGTTTTGATCGTTCAGCCGGGCGGATGGACGCGCATTCCGATGCGCGGGCGGGTTCGAAAAAGAAAGGGCGAGGCCTCCGTGGCCCCGCCCTTCGCATCCAGCCCGGGATCGCCGCCCGTCGCGGGCGATCCGCTCATCCCTACGGTGCAACCCGGATGGGGACGGTGGCGGCCTGGCGGTCCCAGGCGACGTAGAGGGTCGCGCCGGTCGCGGCGGGGCGCAGTTCCAGGGTGAACTGCTCCGCGGGGCGCTCCAGCGTCTCGCGGGTCATGGCCACGCGCCCCACGTCGGCCGAGGGGTCGTGCTCCAGGCCGCTCATCCCGGTCTTGCGGTTCACCACCAGCGTCCAGGCGTCCGCCGTGGGGAGCAGGAAGAGCGTGTAGGTGCCCGGCTCCAGGGCGAGGCCGCCGAGCTGGACCCGCCGGTCGGTGGCGAAATGCGCGGCGTCGTTGGCGCCCATGCGCCACACCGCGCCGTACGGGACCAGCGCCCCCCAGATCGGGCGGCCGCGCATGAACGGCCGGCTGTAGTCCAGCCACAGGTTCGCCCCGCCCACGAAGGCCCGCGACGTCTGCCGCGGGGAGAGCGGCCCCATGCCGCGCCCGGAGGCGTCCCGCGCGGTGAACTCGCGGACCCACGGCTCCAGGTCCAGCCACGCGACCCGTTCCACCGTGGTGAACGCGGGGGTGTGCAGGTCGAGCAGCCGCCCCCGTGCGTCCACCCGGGCGCGCATCCGCTCCTGGAACTGGTTGGTCAGCGCCATCGAGTCCGCGCCCACACGTTCGAGCGGGATGTCCACCGTGGTGTCGGGCTGCAGCAGCTGAACCGTCGCGCGCGGCTGGCGCCCCGCCGCGGCCCGCATCATCGCCATCTCGTACGGCGAGTAGAACGGGCCGGCGATGGGGATCGCGTTGCGCACGGCCACCCGCTTCGTGCGGGTGTTGGCCCCCTGCACGTTGGCCACCGTCGCGCTGTCGCCCGCGATGGTGATGGTGCGGCTGAAGAACGGCTCCGCGCTTCCAGGGCGGGTCACGGTGTAGACGGACCGGGACACCTCGCCACGCGGCGTGAGATCCATCACCATGCGGTGCAGGATGGTGGACGGGCTGCGCTGCACCGCCTCGGCGACGTGCGTGGTGCGGGTGCTCACCACCCGCTCGATCGAGGTGGTGTCGCGCCCCAGCCGCACGATGAACGCGGCGCTGTCCGCGCGCTCCTGCGCGGGGGCCGCCGCCGGCGCGAGCAGCAGGGACGCGATGACCAGCGTTTGGATCCCTCGCACGTGACCGCTCCTGGGTGTGGGTTGGTGGTCTCGGACCAGCGTGGATTCGCGCTCGCGCCCGGTTTCGGGAGGCAGTCCCGGAATACTAGCTCGCCGGTGGACCGTTCGCATTCCTGTCGTGGCGGGACCGCCGGGCCGTGCGCCAGAATATGCGAGTGAACTCGCGGCTACGACGGCACGCAGTCCGCCTTCGCGGACTTCAACGGCCGCTCCGCGTCGGTCGACGACGACTGCGCATTCTGACCATCTAGACCGCTTGCCTTCCTTCCACCTGTCCGCGAACTTCACCGCACCCACGCGATAGACAAGTCAACTCATTACGCCGCAACGCCATGCTTCACCGGACACTCTCGATCCTCGCCGCGCTCGTCGTCTCCCTGTGCAGTGCCGCGCCGGGCCGCGCACAGGCGATCGCCGGACAATGGATCGGTGCGGACTCGGCCGTGTTCGTTCGCGTGGAGATGAACATCGTCCCTCGCTCCGGCGGGAAGTGGGCAGGCCACGTCGCCTACACCGACACCCGCACCGGGCGGTTGATCTGCCGCACGCCGGTACGCTTTCCGTCCAATGCCGGGTCACCCTTCGAGGTCACCGAGGTGCTGTGCGGGGGCGGGGTGCTGGGGCTGGTGCACGAGGGCCGCCAGATGCAGTTCAGGCGCGGCGCGACGTCGGCGCGGCCCGGCGGGATCTCGAACGTCGTGCTGCAGCACTCCGGGCCGGCGTTCACGCAGCCGATCCAGCTCGGGGAGATCGTGAGGGGCCGGCTGGAGAGCGGGGACCCGGTCGGGTCGAACGACACGTTCCAGGACGATTACACGTTCACGGCCCCGGCCGCGATGACCCTGCGCATCACCATGCGAGCGACCGGGTTCGGCCCGTACCTGTGGGTCGTCTACGGCAGCCCCGCGCAGCTGAAGGCCATTGGCAACAACGACGCGCGTGGCCGCACCCCCGCAACGGTGACGGTGGACGTGCCCGCCGGCGACCAGGTCAGGATCACCGCGAACGCCTCGGAGAAGGGGATGCAGGGCGCATACACGCTGCAGGTCACCGCTAACTAGCCCCCGCGGTCTCCGTCGGCGAGGGTGGGCGACTCGCCGCGTCAGCGCTCCTGCAGCAGGATCGTGATGTCCCTCGTGTAGCCCCCCGTCCCGGTCAGGCGCAGCGGGGCGCTGATGCCCCCGACGGTGGTGTAGTTCCCCTGCACCGTGCCCTGGACGGTGCGGCCTTCGAAGTTCATCCCGTCGATGGTGAGCGAAAGCTGCGGACGCTGGAAGGTCCCCGTCACGGTGATGGGCACGGAGGCGGGGGCCGCCGCCTCCCTCATGGTGCCGCTTCCGGAGACGACGTTCCCCGCTCCCTCCTGGAGCTGAAACTCCAGCGCGAGCACCGTGGACGTCCCGACCCACGGGCCGGCGACCGACCGAAGCTGCCTCTCGAGCTCGTTCTCGATCTCCTCTCCGGTGGGGCCGATGCAGGCTCCCGCGGCCAGCGTGAAGGCGAGCAGTCCGAAGAGACGGGGAAGACGCATCCAGTACCTCCAGTGTGAGACGGCGACAGCGGACGGAAACGCATGGTAGCCGCGCGGGCGCGCCCGGACAATAAACACGCGTATCAACGGCCACGGCCCGACCCGGCATCGACCCGTCGCACGAGGGCCAGGAAGCAGCAGAACGACGAGGCCGAGTCGATCGCGTCCAGACGCTTGCGCATTACGGGAATCCGCTCTACTTAAACAGAGTAGCCAGGCCGGCGGCATGGCCTTGCCGAAGGGGCCGATCCCATCGACCGATCACATCCACCAGGGGAGACCGACCATGCTTCTCGTGCGGGAGCTCATGTATTGCAAGCCGGGTAAAGTCCGGCCCCTGGTGGAGAAGTTCGTCGCCATGTCCGCGTTGATGGAGAAGGCGGGCCAGGGAAAGATGCGCGTGATGACGGATTTCGTGGCGGAGCGCTACTGGACCGTCGTGTCGGAGTTCGAGGTCGAGAGCCTGGATGCTTTCGAGAAGATGATGTCGGGGCAGGGCGCGCCGATGGATGCGGAAACGATGAAGCAGATGGATGAGTTGATGACGGGATATCACGATCTCGTCGAATTCGGCCGGCGCGAGATCTACAAGATCGAGAATTAGCGGATCAGAGGTCTGGCTCCCGTTCGGACCGCCGTCCCGGTGCCGCCGAGGTGGCACGCCGGCTCGCAGCGTTCGGGGAGAAAACGCAGCAGCCGCGGCAAATCAGCCGCGGCTGCCGAGCCGTTTCCGTACCCGTCCGGCGCCTCCCCGGACCCGCTCCACAAGACTCCAGCCTCGGCCTGGCCACGTATCGGCTGAAGCCGAGCCGATCGCCAGACCGTGATCACTCGTGGCATTTGGCCGGCGGATTTTGTCCCGTCGGATGCCTTGAGCGCTGGTCGCACCCCGACGTAAGTTGGGCTTCGGACGAACGTGAGCGACGGCGTCGACCGCGGGGGCGCGCTTCGGAGGAGGAAGGCGTGGCGAGAGGACGAACGCAGCGAGGCGCGACGGTCGGCGTTGCCGAGCAGGGCAACGCGGCGGTGCTCGTCACGGTCGGGCCCGGCGGCGAGCTCCTCGATCGCCGGCGCATCGTCCTCACCGATCCCGGCCTGCCGACGCATCCACACCACCACGAAGGGTCGTGGGCGGTGGGCCGTTACCTGAGCACCCCCGGAGCACGGGCGCTTTCGCTCGCCGACGCGGTGGCGCTCGTCGAGCGCGTACGTGCGTCCGCCGCGCGCGGCGCGGCCGAAAGCCTCGAGGCGCTGGCCGCGGCGGTGTCCGCGCCCATCGCCGGCATCGCGATTCGCGCCTGCCCCGACCTTCCGCCGACGACCGAGGAGCGGATCGCCGACCACCGGGCGCAAACCTTCGCCGACTCCGTCATGTATCGCGAGGCCCTCGCGGCCGCGGCCGAGGCGCGTGGCTGGTCCGTGCACTGGTACCACCGCGACCAGGTGTTTCGCGAGGCGGCGGCGGTGCTCGGCCGCGAGGACGCCGACGCTTTCCTGTACGCGATGGGGCGATCGGTCGGGCCGCCCTGGCAGGCGAAACACAAGCTCGCGGCAGCCGCGGCGCTTGCGGCCACGGGGCGCCCGACGCCGCGGCCGACGACCGGATGACATGCGGTTGCGGCGTCCAGCAATACGGCATCAGCTGGTGGCGCACCCGAACGATTGGAGCGCGACGGCTCCCACCGTCCGTATCAACACTCCAGCGGCACGAAAGGACGACCCGATGAGTCTTACCGCCGAGGCCCAGGTCCTCATGGAGCGGCTCGACGGCACCAATCCCCTGAACACCGAGCTCAGGGCGATCGCCAAGGAGCGGGGGAAGAACGCGGATCTCGCGGCTCACCTGTGGAAGCACGGCGGGTTCAGCTCCCGAATGCTGTCCCTGCTCATCCTGGACCTCAAGGCGGTCGACGTCCCTCACATGGAGAGGCTCATCGCGGACATCGAGGCCGCCGGCGACGAGAAGGAGCAGTCGCGGCTGCTGGACTGGCTGATCGCGAACGTGATCATGAAGAAGCCGGCACTGAAGAAGGAGACGGCGAAGTGGCGCACCGATCCTTCGACGATCAGGCAGCGGGTGTTCTGGTCGGTGCAGGCGCGGTCCGTCCGGGCGGAGAACCACGCGCTCAACGAAGAGCTGCTGGAGCACATCGAGCGGGAGCTCCCCGCGGCGGGCGAGAAGGTCCAGTGGAACATGAACTGGTGCGCGGCGCAGATCGGCATCGCGGACGAACGGCTGCGGAGCCGGTGCATCGCGCTCGGGGAGCGGCTGGGCCTCTACCGGGACTACCGCGTCTCGAAAGGGTGCACCTCGCCCTACCTCCCGATCTGGATCGGGAGCGTCGTGGGAAAGAAGGCGCCGGCATGAAGCTGATCTACGGGATGATCACGTCGCTCGACGGCTCTATCGTCGCGCTGCGCTACGCCGTGCGCGGCTGACCGGCCGCGCCGCCGGCGTCGCAGGCACGTGCTGCCGGCATGATCACTGGATCGCCTCGCCGACGGGTCCGGGGGTGGCGACGCAGCGGCCGGCGTCGAGCCGGGTGGACGGCGGCGTGCGGAACTCGCAGGTCGACATCATCTCGTTGCGGCGGTTGAAGTCCTCCTCGGCGCGGGCGAGCTCGCCGAGCTTGGCGAAGAGGGCGGCCGAGTCGGTCCTGGCAGCGCAGTAGACGACGTAGTCGCGCGGTCCGCCGCACGGGCGGCTGCCCACGGGCGCGGTGCGGCACTGGGCCGCCGTGCACCCGTCCGCGCGCGCCAGGGCGCGGGCCTCGCGCTCCAGCCGGGCGAGCCGCGTGGTGTCGCCCTCGCTCGCGGCGGGGGGCGACGCGGAGCCGGGGGCGGGGTCGACGGGGCCGGTCTTCGTGCCGCCTTCGTCCACCACCGGCGCGCGGGGATTCTGCGTCTCCGCCGTGCCGCCGGCGGGCGCGGGCGACGGCGTGCAGGCGGCGAGCACGGCGAGGGCGGCGAGCAGGGATGCGAGCTTCATCGTACACCTCCGGTCGGCGTGGATCGGCGGGATCCGGCATCTACACGCATTGTCCGTACGTCCGTACTACTTCCATCCACCGAAACGGCAAACCGACTGTGATGCCGTTACGGGTCTCTACGCCACCACCTGCTCCTTCCCGATCACCTCGTATTCATCCTCCGCCGCGTCCACGGCCTCGGGCGAGAGGACGAAGGCCGCGCGCAGCGCCCGGATCGCGGCGTCCGCCTCCGCCGGGGTGCGGGCGTGGACGTCGGCGAGGGGCTGGCCGCGCTCCACCCGGTCGCCGATGCGCGCGCGCAGCATGACGCCTACGGCGGGGTCGATGGGGTCGCCCTTCTGGCGCCGCCCGGCGCCCAGCAGCAGCGCCGCGTCGCCGATGGCGCGCGCGTCGGCCTCGGCCACCCAGCGCGGCTCGTCGTCCTCCGCCTCCATCGTCACCACCACCGGCGCGGCGGCGAGCAGCGACGGGTCGTCCACCACGCGGGCGTCGCCGTGCTGCGCCTCCACCAGCTCGGCCAGCTTGCGCGCGCCGGCGCCGCTGTCGCGCAGCTCGGTCAGCCGCTCGCGCGCCGCCTCGGCGTCCGGCGCCAAGCCGGCCATCAGGAGCTGGTGCGCGCCCAGCTCCAGCGTCAACGCCCACAGGTCGCCGGGCCCGGCGCCGTGCAGCGTCTCGATCGCCTCGCGCACCTCCAGCGCGTTGCCCACCGCGCGGCCCAGCGGCTCGCGCATGGAGCTGAGCACCGCCCGCGTCGCGCGCCCCGCGCCCTCGCCGATGCGCACGAGGGTGGCCGCCAGCTCGCGCGCCTCGGGGAGCGAGGTCATGAACGCGCCCGATCCCCACTTCACGTCCAGCACCACCGAGCGCGCCCCGCCGGCCAGCTTCTTCGACATGATGCTGCTGGCGATCAGCGGCACCGAGTCCACCGTGGCGGTCACGTCGCGCAGCGCGTACAGCTTGCCGTCCGCCGGCACCAGCTCGGGCGACTGGCCCACCAGCGCGGCGCCCACCCGCTCCACCTGCGCGCGCATCCGGTCCGGCGCGATGTCCACGCGAAAGCCGGGGATGCTCTCCAGCTTGTCGAGCGTGCCGCCGGTGTGGCCCAGCCCGCGCCCGCTCATCTTCACGAACGCCGCGCCGGCCGACGCCATCAGCGGCACCAGCACGATCGACGTCTTGTCGCCCACGCCGCCGGTGCTGTGCTTGTCCACCGTGGGCCGGCCGATCCCGCTCCACTCCAGCTCGCGGCCGCTGGCCACCATGGCGCGCGTCATCGCCAGCGTCTCGGCCTCGGTCATCCCGCGCAGCCGCACGGCCATCAGCCACGCCGACATCTGGTAGTCGGGCACCTCGCCGGCCACGTAGCCGCGCAGCAGCCACCCGATCTCGTCGGCCGAGAGCTCGCCGCCGAACTTCTTCCGCTCGATCAGCGGCACCACGCCGGCCGCGCTCAAACCGGCGTACCCTGCACGGGGAGCCGATCCGAATCGAACGCGCCGGGGAGCAGCTCGCGCACGGTGTACACCCGCACGCCGTCGCCGCTGGCCAGCACCAGCGCCATGTCGGGGCCGAACTCGAAGAGCACCTGCCGGCAGGCGCCGCAGGGCGAGCATTCCACGCCGTCGTCGGGGCCGGCGACGGCCACGGCGGCGAACTCGCGCACGCCCTCGCTCACCGCCTTGAACACGGCCGTGCGCTCGGCGCAGTTGCTCAGCCCGTACGAGGCGTTCTCCACGTTCACGCCGGTGAACACGCGCCCGTCGGCGGCCAGCAGCGCGGCGCCCACGGGAAAGCGGCTGTACGGCGCGTAGGCGGCGGCGCGGGCCTCGCGCGCCCGCTCCAGCAGCGCGCGCGCGGTGTCGGGGTCCAGCGCGGGCGGGCGGTTCTGATCGGTCAAGCCACTCTGGCGGTTCAGGTTCGGGTGCGGGGGGCGGGAAGAATACACCTGCGGACGGGCGATGTCACGCGCGGGGGGCGAGGGGCCTCGGTGACGTGCGACGGGATCGTCACGACCGGGGGCGTATCGATCGATGCGGGGCGACGTACGTGATGAAACTCCTGTTCCTCGCGCCCGTACGACGTGATGTCCTCACTTTCGCGCCCGTCCCTCCTGCCGCACCTCCCCGGAACGATGCACCTGGCCATCCGAGGCGTCTCCAAGACGTACTCCAACGGCGTGCGCGCGCTGCGCGACGTCACCCTCGACATCCCACGCGGGATGTACGGCCTCCTCGGCCCCAACGGGGCCGGCAAGTCGACGCTGATGCGCACGATCGCCACGCTGCAGGAGCCCGACACCGGCAGCATCACGCTCGGCGACATCGACGTGGTGCGCGAGAAGGAGCGCGTGCGCCGCACCCTCGGCTACCTGCCCCAGGAGTTCGGCGTGTACCCGAGCGTGAGCGCGGAGCGGCTGCTCGAGCACTTCGCGCTTCTCGAAGGCTTCACCGCCCGCGCCGAACGCCGCCGCGTGGTCGAGGCGCTGCTGCGGCAGACGAACCTCTGGGACGTTCGCCGGGAGCGGCTGGGCGGCTACTCCGGCGGCATGCGCCAGCGCTTCGGCATCGCCGTGGCCCTGCTCGGCGGCCCCTCCCTCATCATCGTAGACGAGCCCACCGCGGGGCTCGACCCCGCCGAGCGCGTGCGCTTCCTCAACCTGCTCAGCGAGATCGGCGAGCAGGCCGTCGTCATCCTCTCGACGCACATCGTGGAGGACGTCGCGGAGCTGTGCAGCCGCATGGCGATCATCGACAAGGGGCAGATCCAGCTCGAGGCCGAGCCGCTGGCCGCCATCGCCGCGCTGCGCGGGCGGGTGTGGCGCCGCTTCGTGGCGAAGGCCGAGCTCCCCGACGTCGAGCGCAGCCATCGCGTGATCTGCACCAGGCTCCAGTCGGGGCGCACGCTCGTGCACGTGTACGCCGAGTCGCTCCCGGGCCCCGACTTCGAGCCCGCGGAACCGGGCCTCGAGGACGTCTACTTCAGCGTCATGGCGGGCCACCAGGGCGCGCGCGCCGGGGCGGCATGGTCGGAGGCGGCATGATGACGCTCGGTGAGGTGTTCCGCTTTGAGGTCGAGTACCGCCTGCGCCAGCCGTCGACCTGGGTGTACGCCCTGGTGCTCTTCGGCTTTCCGTTCCTGCTG
>DASQLJ010000081.1:0-4619 GCA_035630095.1 Longimicrobium sp. | reverse complement strand
CCGCCCTCGGCCCGGTCGGCCAGGCGGCAGTCCATCCAGGCGAGCGCCTCGTCCAGCACGGGCGCGCCGGTGCGCTCGTCGCGAAAGGCCACGCCGGTGAAGCGGTCCTCCCGCTCGCCGATGGCGAAGCGGCGGGCCAGCGTCTCGCCCTTCCCGTCGGCCAGCACGTTCACGGCGAAGAAGCCGGCCTGGGCGATGCAGTCGTGCGTGTCGGAGCCCTTCTCCACGCACACCAGCAGCAGCGTGGGGCTCAGCGACAGCGAGCAGACCGCGCTGGCCGTGAGGCCGCACGGGCCGCCGTCGCCCCGGCGCGTGGTGACCACCGATACGCCCGAGGCAAAGTGGCCGATGACGCGGCGGAACTCGCTGGTGTCGATCATCTGGCAGGTGCAGGGGGATTGCGGTAGCTTGCGCCGCCACGCTCGTGCCGTATCGCGGCGTGGCCGGCTCCTTGCTGGTGCGGGCCCCGCATACGGCGGACCGGCGCCGCGAACGCTCGCGGCCCCGGTCCGCATCACACGCTTCCGGAATCTGTATGCGCGTACAGCCAGCCCGCGCCGTTTGCGCCCTCTCCGCCCTGATTCTAACCACTCTGGGCGGCTGCGAAAAGGTACAATGGGGCGGCGCCGAGGTGCGCGTGGTCAAGCCGCCCCCGCCCGAGGGCGTGGCCCAGAGCGCCCCGTCGCCCGCCGAGCAGACCGACCTGGGGCTCCCGCGCGGCACCGTGCTCTTCCACGTGGTGCGCAGCCAGGGGCAGGACCGCATCGTTCCCGTGGCGGAGGTCTCGGGCGATTCGCTGCGCTCGCTGCAGCGCCCGGCCGGCGTGTCGCCGCAGGCGTTCGAGCAGCGCTTCCGCGACGCGGTGATGCCGGCCAACGGGCAGTTCGTGCTCTTCCGCCGCGGCGCGCGGGTGGGCACGTTCACGCTGGGCGCGCCGGGCCCGGTCACCTCGTGCGGCGTGCCCACCGGCGTGGGCCAGGCCGCCACCGTGGCCGCCGCCGCGGCCGACCAGGAGTTCGTGGCCTTCCGCAAGGGATTGGAGCCCGACGTGGTGGGCGAGTTCAGCCCCCCGCAGGTGGACGGCCCGATCCGGCGCTACGCCGCGCTGGTCACCGAGCGGCTGGTGCTCACCGGCGGCCTCCCGCGCCCGGGGAGCTGGACGCGCGCGCAGCGCGACCTGCAGGCGCTGGACCTGGCGCGCGGCGGCAACGTGGAGATGGCCACCACCTTCCTCTCGGGCGACAACCTGGCCGTGGGGCCGGGCGAGAAGGAGGGGTGGAGCGTGTTCTACGTGGCCGCCTACGAGCAGCGCACCGGCTACAACCCGATCTACAGCGAGGTGGCCGACTACCGCCGCGCGCCCAAGCGCGCCCTGAAGGCGGTGGACCACCTCAACTGGAACGGCCAGGGCGGCCACGAGCTGCTGATCCAGGTGTTCGGCCCCACCGACAGCTGGTACGAAGCCATCACCGCCGACCGCGGCGGCCGCTGGCGCAAGGTCTGGGAAGGGAAGAGCTGTCGGTAGATCGGGATCGGGAGTGCTGGATGCCGGAAGTGCTGAGTGCTGGAAATCCTGAGTCCCGATCGCAGAATACAGAAACGGGGATGCTCATCGAGCGTCCCCGTTTCTCGTCCGTGCCCCGCGGACGATGTCATCCCGAGCCGTTGAAGCCTCGCGCAGTTTGCGAGGCTTTTCGTAGTTGTTGCTGCGGCTTCAGCCGCCGGTCGCGGGCCACCTCGAAGCGCCGCGTCATCCGTTCGCCCGATCGACCCCTCCCCGCCGACGGATCAACCCGCCTCCGCCGTCCCTTCGTCTCCGAGCGCCGTTCGCACCGCGGGGAGACGGCGGCGGCGGGCGAGGGTGGCCACGCTCACCAGCACCAGCGCGGCGCCGGCCAGGCTCAGCGCGTCGGGGTACTCGCCGAAGAAGAGCATCCCCCACGTGGCCGCGAACACGATCTGCACGTAGCCGATGGCCGTGGCGCGCCCCGCCGTCTCCATCTGCAGCCCGCGGGTGAGGTAGAGCTGCCCCATCACGGCGCTGATGCCCACGCCGGCCAGGAGCAGGAATTCCGTCCCCGTCGGCATCACCACGCCCGAGACCAGCGCGCCCGGGAGCGAGGCGGGGACGGTGACCACGGTGAAGTAGAAGACGATGATCATCGGGTGCTCGGTGCGCGACAGCTTGCGCACGCTGATGTACGCCACGGCACTGAGCAGCGCGCCGGTGAGCCCCACGGCGGTGGCGAAGGCATCCAGCCGCATGTCGCCGCCGAAGAGGAAGGTGGGCCGCGCGATCAGCAGCACGCCCAGCAGCCCGAACCCGCTCAGCAGCACCTCGGCCAGGGTGAGCGCCTCGGCCAGCACGATCCACCCCAGCCACGCGGTCCACACGGGGTTGGTGTACTGGATCACCGTGGCGTCGGCCAGCGGCAGGTGGACCAGCGCGTAGAAGAAGCAGCTCAGCGCCGCGAAGCCGGCCAGCCCGCGCACCACCAGCAGCCCCTTCCGGTGCCCCCAGTTCCCCGGCGCGGCGCGGCGCAGCAGCACGTACGCCACCACCATCGACACCAGCGCGCGGGCGAGCACCACCTGCTGGCTGGGGATGCGGGTGCCGACCTCCTTCACCAGCAGGCTCATCACGCTGAACATGAACGCGCTCAGGACCATCGCCATGGCCCCGGAGCGCCCGCCGGCCATCCCTGTTTCCTGGATGTCAGTCACTTCGTCCGCCCGCGAGTGTTCCGTCTCCGCACCGCGTGATGTTCCGGGTTCGACCGGCCGACGGCAAGGGCCGGCCATCGATTGGACGGCATCCTGATCGCCCGCGAGACCATCCGCCATCGAGCCGTCCTTCAGGAAAAATGGGTTCACGCAGAGTCGGCAGAGTCAGCAGAATTAGCAGAACTGGCAGAGTCGCCTGCGGTTTTCTCTGCTTACTCTGCTGACTCTGCGTGAGACCCAGCTGATTCGTCCCTGCACGGGGCTCTGAAAACCGGTATGATCCCCGGCCCGACGCCACAGCCCGGCGGCCGAACCTCGGCCGCCGGGCTGCGTTCATCCACCTGCCGTCTTCCCCGCCCCGCCTGTCAGGACGGGAATACGAATCCCACGAGCTCCGTTCCGCGAGCCGGCGGTTCGCGTGAGGGATTCGCGCCCGGAGGGCCGAGACGCCGGCGCGCCCGCGTCCGCGCCGCGGGACCAAGCGGGGCCGTGGCGCGACGGCGGCTCGGCGCCGTTGGCAACGGCGGTATCGTTGCCTACGGCGCGCGAAGCCCGGCCCGGAGCGCAGCGGAGGGACACGCCCGCATCCCGCTCTTCCCTTTCGGGCCCCGGCACCGACGTTTCGGACGCCGTATCGGCACTCAGCGCCCGAACCAGTAGCTCATCTTCACCACGAACACGTTGTCGGGCGGCGCGTTGAACACGCCGGGGGCGTCGCGCCCGAAGTCGAAGCTGCCGAACGGCTCGACCCCGCTGCGCTGCTGCTGCCACACCAGGAAGAGCGTGGAGCCGGGGCGGTACTCCCAGCGCAGCACCGCGTTGCCGCGGAGCGAGCGGAAGTTGAAGTCGGGGTTGCCGAACTCGAAGTTCTCCGTGGCCGCGTCGCGGTCGGGGTCGATCGTGTACCCCACCACCCGGCCGTCCTGGGTGATGGCGGCGAGCTGCTGCGCGTCGAACTCGGTCTTCTGGATGCTGCGCGGCCGCACGAACTCCTTGAAGCCGTCGAAGCTGCCGGTGGCCACGTAGGGCTGCGCGAACAGCTCCAGCGTGAGCGTGGGCGAGAACGTCCAGTTGAGCCGCGTGTCCATGGACAGGCTGTGCTGCTCCAGGTCCGAGAACACCACGCGCTGCCCGTGGAAGTGCGTGGCCGTGGGATCGGCGAAGCTGGCCACGAACTGCGCGGTGCCGCGGCTGGCGCCGTAGGTGGGGCTCAGCGAGAACTGCACGTTGGAGGCGGGCTTCACCCGCACCCCCAGGTTCGCCTGCCAGCTCCAGCCGCCCTCGGTGTCGCGGCTGTAGCGCGGGTCGGAGCTCAGCACCACCTTCTTGCGGCTGTCGGTGCTCAGCCCCAGCACGAACAGCATGTCGGCCGGCGTGCGCACCACCGGGCCGCCGCGGGTGAGGCGGTCGTCGCTGGCGGCGCTGGTCCAGATGGTGAAGGCGCTCACCTCCCAGTAGTTGGGAAGCTGCGCTCCCACGTAGGCGTGCAGGTCGCGCGAGGTCAGGTCGCCGTCCCAGTTGACCTGCTGCTGGCTGCCCACGATCGCCGTCATCCCGCGGCGGTAGCGGGTGGGCTTGATCCAGCGGCGAATCACGTTGACGTTGTTCCACACGTAGTCGGCCCGCGGCAGGAAGCCCAGGTCGTTCACCTCGAAGCCGGGGCTGCGCACGTCGGAGCCCGTCGCGAACCGCCAGTGACCGCCGGCCATCTTCCCGATCATCCACAGGAGCGCCGCGCCGCTCAGGCTGGTGCGGGTCGGATCGTAGTCGAGGTGGTCCGCGTCCGGCCGCTGCAGGTATCGGGCGGACGTGCGCTGCGCCACGTTGATCGCAAGCGAGTCCCCCTGGATGTAGCTCGATGAGGCGGCTCCCGAAAGCGTCCAGGTCCGGTCGGC
>DASQLJ010000080.1:0-5380 GCA_035630095.1 Longimicrobium sp. | reverse complement strand
CGCGTCGAGCGCCGCGGTGGGCTCGTCGAAGAAGACCACCAGCGGGTCGTCGCGCATCAGCGCGCGGCCCAGCGCCAGCTTCTGCCACTGGCCGGTGGAGAGGTCCACCCCGCCCTCCCAGCGCGCGCCGAGCTGGCTCTCGGCCCCGGCCGGGAGCTTCGCGAGGACGTCCCCCGTGCCGGCCCGGTCGAGCGCGGCGTGGACGGCAGCGCGCGCTTCCAGCCGGGGGAGGTCGCCCAGGCCCACGGCGTGCTGCGCCGAAAGCTCGAAGCGGGCGAAGTCCTGGAAGGCGGCGGAGAGCCGGGCGCGCCACGCGCCGATCTCGATCTCGGCCAGGTCCACGCCGTCCACCAGGATGCGCCCCCCGGTGGGCGCGTACATCCGGCAGAGGAGCTTGACCAGGGTCGTCTTCCCCGCCCCGTTCTCGCCGACCAGCGCGATCACGCTCCCGGCGGGGATGCGGAAGGAGACGTCCCGGAGCGCCCAGCGCTCGGTACCGGGGTAGCGGAAGGAGACGTTCTCGAAGACGATCCCGTCAGCGAGGCGGTCGGGGGCCGGGCGCGTTCCCGGGCGGGCGCCGGCGTCGCGGGCGTAGTCGCGCAGCCAGAGCATCCGCCCGGCGGCGCGCATCACCTCGCCCAGCCCGGCGACGCTGCGGATCGGGTCCACCACGCCGGTCCTCACCTGCTGGGCGAGGTAGACGGTCATCACCACCTCGCCCACCGTCGACTGGCCGCGGCTCGCCCGCCACAGCATCAGCGCCACCGCCCCCGCGAAGCCGGCCAGGAAGACCAGGTCGCCCACGTCGTTCAGGAGTTCCACGCGGCGCTCCACCGAGAGCATGTAGCCGCGCGACTCGTCCCACGCGCGGCGGAAGCGGGCGAGGATCTCGCGCTCCAGCCCGAACACGCGCAGCTCCATCCCGGCGTTGCGGTCCACCGCGAGCCCCTGCAGGTGGCGGGCGCGGCGGGCGGGCTCGGCGAAGCGGCCCTCAGCCTGGGCGAACCAGCGCTGCCGCACCGTGGCGATGGGGACCGCCGGAAGGGCGAAGGGGACCAGGAGGAGGAGCCAGGGGCTGACCAGCGCGAGCGCCACCACGGTGCCCACGCCGGCCACCACGAAGTTGGCGGCGTTGATCAGGGAGTTCAGCGAATCGCCCAGCAGCCCTTGGTCCTGCCGGAGCAGCTCCAGCCGGTCCTGCACGTCGGGGCGCTCGTGGTGCTCCAGCCCCGGGAGCCCCGCGGCGATCGCCGCGATCTCGCGGTCGAGGGCGAAGCCGACCTCCTCGGTGAGCCGGAGCCGGATCATGCTCCCCGTCCACATCCCCGCGAACCACAGCACCCGCGCGGCGGTGATCCCCGCCGCGCCGATCAGCATCAGGCGCAGGTCGTGCCGGAGCGCGCCGTCGGCGACGAGCTTGAGACACCACGCGAAGAGCGGCACGCGCAGGTAGCCGATCGGCTCCATCAGCAGCCCGGCCGATCGCCAGGGGTCGGTTCGCCACGCGGTCCCCACCAGCAGGACCAGGGCACGCCAGCGCTCACGCATGGCCGGCCTCCTCCCGGGTGGCGGCATCGGCGGGCGGGGCGGCGGCGAAGCGCTCGGCCTGGAGCGCGAACATCGTGGCGTAGCGTCCGCCGGCCCTCACCAGCTCGTCGTGGGTGCCGTCCTCCACCACCCGGCCCCCGCCCAGCACCACGATACGGTCGGCGCGGCGCACGCTGGAGAGGCGGTGCGAGACCAGGATGGTGGTAACGTTGCGCGTGAGCTCGAGGAACCGCTCGAAGAGCTCCACCTCGGCGCGCACGTCGAGCGCGGCCGTGGGCTCGTCCAGGATCAGGAGCCCGGCGCCGCCGCGCACGGCGGCCAGGGCGCGGGCGAGGGCGACACGCTGCCACTGCCCGCCGGAGAGGTCCGCGCCGCCCTGGAACTCGCGCGAGAGCACCGTCTCCCACCCCGCCGGCAGCGCGGCGAGGAGGGCCGCGCCGCCCGCGTCGCGCAGCGCCCCGTCCAGCGCCGGCGCGTCCCCCAGGAGCGGGAGGTGCCCGAAGCCGACGTTGTCGCGCAGCGGGAGCTTGTAGCGGACGAAGTCCTGGAAGATGACGGCGAGGCGCCCCCGCGCCTGAAGCGGCGAGGCCCCGCCGTCCAGGGTGATGCGCCCGGCGTCGGGCTCGTAAAGCCCGCACAGGAGCTTGACCAACGTGCTCTTCCCCGCCCCGTTCTCGCCCACGATGGCCAGCGACTGGCCGGCGGGGATCTCCAGGTCGAGCCCGTCGAGCGTCGCCCGCCCGCGCCCGCGGTAGGTGAAGCGCACGCCCTCCAGGCGCACGGCCACCTTCCCCCTCGCCGCGGCCGCCGGCGCGGCGGGCCCCGCCGGGAGGAGGTGCGCGCCGGCGCGCGAGCGCAGGAGCTCGATGCGCTCGGCCACGGCCAGCGACTGCGCGAGCGACCACTGCGAGTCGCCCACCAGCCCCAGGTCGGCGCTGGCGATCGCCGCCTGCACGAACACCAGGAGAGTGGCCACGCCCAGGTCGCCGCGGCCGGCCGCCAGCACCAGCGCGCCGAGCACCGCCGCGTGCGCCGCCACCAGGGCGAGGGTGGCCGCGGCGGTGAGGCCGCGGTTGGCCTTCCGGCTTCGCCACATGGCGCGGAAGGTGTCGAGCCAGGCGTCGGCGTAGCGCCCCACCATCCAGCCGTCCAGCCCGAAGACGCGGAGCTCCTTGGCGGCCGCCGGCTCGAGCGCCAGGGCGCGCAGGTACTCCGTCTTGCGGTGGCCGGCCGCGCCGGGGCCCATGTCGAAGCTGACCTCGCTTTCGGTGGCCTTCAGGTAGACGCGGTTGGTGAGGTGCCAAGCGGCGAGGAGGAGGAGCGGCGCCCACCACGCGAACGCGAGGAGGACCACGAACGCGCCCGCGCCCCGGATGCGCATGGTGGCCACGTAGGAGAGCTCCGACGCGGTGCGCCGCAGGAGGCCGCGCTTCTCGGCCTCCTGCACCGCCTGCAGCTGGTCGGCGAGCACCGGGTCCTCCAGCGGCGCCACCCCCGGCGTCCCCAGCGTCACCCGGGCGACCGTCTGGTGCACCTCCAGCGCGTAGGCGGCGTCCAGGACGCGGCACATCCGCCAGAGGGCGTTGGACGCCACCGTGAGCACGGCCAGCACGAAGACCAGCCCGGAGAGCGCGAGCACGGCGGGACGGCCGTCCGGTGCGTCCAAGCCGTGCGCCACCGCGGCCGGGATGGCGCGGACCAGCGCGCCGGTCACCAGGATGACGGCGGTCGGGAGGAGGCCCACCAGCAGGACCACCGCCCCGAACCGCGCCGCCCGCCAGCGCGCCGCGCTCCAGAGCAGGCCCAGGAAGGCCCGCCACCGGGAAAGCTGGATGATCCGTGCAGTCGCCATGAGCACCTGTTTCAGGGTTGTCCCGCGTCCATCCGCACTCCCGCCGCCCGCGCCGCCGCTTCCTTCACGCGGACCAGCTCCAGCGTCGCGCTGCCCATCACCTCGGCGTACTCGCGGCGCCCCCAGCGGTGGAACGCCCAGGGGTCGTCCCCGTCGTGGGGCCGCTCCCACTCCACCGGCCCCCGCGGGAGCGCGTCGAGGCGCAGCCCCTTCGCCTCAAGCCAGGCGTCGTCGTAGACGGTGTCCTGGTAGCGGTGGCCCTCGTCGGGGAAGACCACGGCGCTCAGCCGGTCGGGGTTCTCGCGCGCCCACCCGTCGGCCACCTGCGCGCGTGCTCATCGGGCGAGATCCAGCGCCGGATCAGCCGGATCGGCGGAGCCGGCTGAGTCGGGCAAGTCGGCTGAGCCGGATGAGCCGGATGAGTCCGCCCGCGAAGCGGCGCGGGCGCGCGCGGAGGCGAGGGACTCGCGCACCAGTTCCGCGAGGGCGCGGACGTTCGGCTCGATCCCCATGGTGACGTGCTCGCCGGGGGCCACGCGCACCTCCACCGGGTGCGGCGATCGCCGGCACCACCCCAGCGTTCGCCGCTCCTCCGCCGAAAGCACGGCGAGGTACGCCTCGTCCTCCTCGTCCAGCGTGCCTGCCCGGAAGAGGGTGAGCGGCCCGGAGAACGGGCCCGGGACGTAGGCGGCCAGGCTCGCCTCGCGCGCCTGGATCACCGTGCAGTGCTCGCGCAACATCGCGGCGTCGAAGCCGCGAGGCGCGGCGGCGTGGGCGTGGAGGATCTCGACCGCGCGGCGGAGCCGCCCGTCCTCGTCGAGCCCCTCCATCTCCTCGCGCGCGATGGTGAAGGGGCGCCCCATCTGCGCGGCGACGTCGCTGGCGATCCCGAGCACCAGCTCCACGTTCAGGCCGGTGTCGCCCTCCAGCCGTCCCTGCGCGAGGGCGGGCTCGAAGGTGTCCAGCATCCCCACGAAGGCCACCCGCTCGCCCTCTCGCTCGAGCTTGCTCGCCATCTCGTAGGCCACGAACCCGCCAAACGACCACCCGGCGAGGTAGTAAGGCCCCTGGGGCTGGACCGTGCGCAGCGCCGTCACGTACTCGGCGGCGATGGCCGGGATGGGGCGCGAGAGGTCCGCGCCCAGGTCCTGCAGGCCGAACACCGGCTGGTCGGCGCCCAGGTGGCGCGCCAAGGGAGCGTAGACGAGGACCCGGCGGTCGGCCGGGTGGACGCAGAAGAGCGGCGGGAGCGAGCCCTCCACGCGCAGCGCGACCACCGCCGAGGCGGCCTCGGGCGCGGCCGACGACGCCCGCCGCTCGAGGATGGCGTCGGCCATCTGCCGCACGGTGGGCCCCTCGTAGAGCGCGGCGACGGGGAGGTCGCACCCGAGCACGCGGTGGATCTTGGCGAAGAGCTGGAGAGCCAGGAGCGAGTTGCCGCCCAGGTCGAAGAAGCTCTGCGCCGGCCCCACGCCCTCGATCCCCAGCAGCCCCTCCCAGAGCCCGATCAGCTGGACCTCGACGGCGTTCCGGGGCGGGCCGGCCTCCGCGCCGGCGTGCGCGTACTCGGGCGCCGGGAGCGTCTTGCGGTCCAGCTTCCCCGTCGGCGTATGCGGAAACGCGTCCAGGACGACGAAGGCGTCGGGGACCATGTACTCGGGGAGCGTCCCGCGGAGGTGGCCGCGGAGCGCCGCGGCATCGGCGTCGCCCATCACGTACGCGACCAGGCGCCTGTCGCCCGGCCGGTCCTCCCGCACGATCACCACGCACTCGGTCACCGACGCGTGGCGGCGCAGCACGGCCTCGATCTCGCCCAGCTCCACGCGGAAGCCGCGGACCTTCACCTGGTTGTCGGTGCGCCCCAGCACCAGGAGGTTGCCGTCGGCCTGCCAGCGCGCGCGGTCGCCTGTGCGGTACATGCGGGCCCCCGCCCCGGCGAACGGCTCGGGGACGAACTTCTCGGCCGTGAGCCCGGGCCGG
>DASQLJ010000079.1:0-7691 GCA_035630095.1 Longimicrobium sp. | reverse complement strand
AGTTCACGTTGTCGCCGCAGAACACCGCGATCAGCAGGCAGGGATACAGGAACACCACGTTGAACGCGCCCGTGGCACCCAGGGCGCCCGCCGCGAAGAGCAGCGAGTCGCCCGGCAGGAACGGGGCGACGACCAGCCCCGTCTCGGCGAACACGATCAGCGACAGGATGGCGTAGGTCCAGGCGCCGTACTGCCGCGCCAGGTCCGCCAGGTGCTTGTCGACGTGGAGGACGAAGTCGATGAGAGTCTGCACGTGCGCCGTCTCTGCTCCCGGCCGCCGGGCCGTAACGGGGTGGGCGGTCGAGGAGAGCGCGCCTCTCCCCGCACATCGGTCGTGGCGGGAACACTATCGGGTGCGGGGGCCGTATTCAAGGGCACCACATGGGTTTGCACCTCGCCGAGGGTGCGGTTAGCTTCGCCGGGGCAGCCCTGATCCCCGCCGTACCCTCCCTGAACTCGGTGCCAACGTCGACGGCGGAGGGCGGCGTGGGATCGGATCCGGTGCGCGCCGCGGGCGGCCCCCTCCCCCGGCCCCTCCCCGCGCTCCGCGGGGGAGGGGGGAACTGCGCAGGGGCGGTCGGATCGCGCACCCGGCACACCAGAGCCGTCCGTACGGGGATGACCGCAGGCGCCGCCGACCCCAATCCCTCTCCCGCGAAGCGGGGGAGGGCGAGCGCTCTCAGGCGCGGGGAGGGGCCCCCCCGGCCCATCCGAAGCACCCCGTCATCCAGACATCCGTATCTCAGCGGTAATCCCATGACCCTGATCGACGACGCCCGCGCGACCGATCTCTCCACCGAAGAGAGCGTCCGCTACTCGCGGCACCTGATCCTCGAGGGCGTCGGTCCGAGGGGGCAGCGCCGGCTCAAGCAGGGGCGCGTGCTGGTGGTGGGCGCGGGCGGGCTGGGGTCGCCGGTGGCCATGTACCTGGCCGCCGCCGGCGTGGGCACCCTGGGCATCGCCGACTTCGACGTGGTGGACACCACCAACCTGCAGCGGCAGGTGATCCACGGCACCTCGTGGGTGGGCCGCACCAAGCTCGACAGCGCCCGCGACCGCATCGCCGAGATCAACCCCTTCGTGGAGGTGATCCCCCACCCCGAGCGGCTGACCTCGGCCAACGCGCTGGAGGTGGTGCGCGACTACGACCTGGTGGTGGACGGCACCGACAACTTTCCCACGCGCTACCTGCTGAACGACGCCTGCGTGCTGCTGGGCAAGCCCAACGTCTACGGGTCGATCCTGCGTTGGGAGGGGCAGGCGTCGGTGTTCTGGGCGGGCCACGGGCCGTGCTACCGCTGCCTCTTCGCCGAGCCGCCACCGCCGGGGCTGGTGCCCAACTGCGCCGAGGGCGGGGTGCTGGGCGTGCTGCCGGGGATCGTCGGCAGCATCCAGGCGGCCGAGGCGCTCAAGCTGCTGCTGGGCGAGGGCGAGCCGCTCACGGGGCGTCTCTTGCTTTTCGACGCCCTCAGGATGAGGTTCCGGGAGATGCGCCTGCGGCGGGACCCGGCGTGCCCGGTTTGCGGCGAAAACCCCAGCATCCGCGAGCTGATCGACTACGAGCGCTTCTGCGGGATCACCCCCGAGGCGCCTTCACGGGAGGGTGGGATGGACGACGACGACGACCGGATCCCCGAGATGAGCGTGACCGAGCTGAAGGAGCGGCTCGACCGCGGCGACCCGCTCACCATCGTGGACGTGCGCGAGCCGTTCGAGTGGGAGATCGGCAACCTGGCCGGCCACGGCGCCCGGCTGATCCCGCTGAAGGAGCTCTCCGGCCGCGCCGGCGAGATCGACCCCGCCGACGAGGTGGTGGTGCACTGCCGCTCCGGCGCCCGCAGCGCCCGCGCCGTGGAGATCCTGCGCGGCAAGGGCTACACCCGCCTCTGGAACCTGCAGGGCGGCATCCTCGCCTGGTCCGACGAGGTGGATCCCTCCATCCCGCAGTACTGATCCATGCGTCTCCCCGCCCTCGCGCACACCGCCGGCGTCCGGGGCCGCGCGCGCCGGCGTGAGCCCGTCCGCGCGGCGGGGGGGAGGGGGCGATGAAGCCGAAGGTGCCGTTCGGATTCTTCGTGGCGGGGTGCTTCTCCGCCTGGTTCACCGTGATGATGGTCCTGGGCGTGCTCTCGCTGAACCCGCTGTCGGGCGGCGAGTGGAGCTTCGCGTGGCGCGGCGCTGCGGCGCTGCTCGCCGCCCTCGGGGCCGTGGTCACCGAGGCGCTCTGGCGCGCGCGCCCCTGGGTGTGGCGCGCCAGCGTCGTCCTGGCCGTGGCGTACGCGGCGGTGGTGCTCGTGGGCTTCGGCGCCCCGGGCGACGATTCGCTGGAGGCGGGGATCGGCATCCTGGTGGCGAGCGCGGTGGTGGTGGGGCCGATCCTGGCCTACATCCGCTACCGCGCGCAGACGCTCTGGCCGCCCCTGCCGGCTCCGTACGCGCGGGTGCAGGTTTCCCCGCCTCGCCCGCGCGGGCCGGTGCGGGGGGCGCCGGGGACGGGAGCGCGGCCGTGAGCCGGCGCACGCCGCTCGGCTTCTACGTGGCCAGCATCGTCGCGGCCACGTTCTGCACGTGCATGGTGACCGCCGTGCTGGCGCTGGATTACGAGGGCGGCGGCGGCATGGATGGGGAGTTGGTCACGATCGCCGCGCGGGCGGCCGCGGCGCTCCTGGCCGTGCTCTCCGCCGTGGCGGCCGAGGCGCTGTGGCGGGCGCGGCCGTGGGCGTGGCGCGCCAGCCGCACGCTGGCGCTCGCGTACGCGGCCGCGGTCCTGGTGCCGTGTCTCATGGCGGGGATGACGGGGCTGCTGATCGGATTCGGGATCCTGGCGTGCAGCGCGATCGTGGTGGTGCCGCTGCTGATGTACATCCGCGACCGCTCCGCCCAGCTCTTCGGCACGCCGCGCATCCACCACCCGCCCCCGCCGCCGCTGCGGATGCAGGTGCCCGCCGGCCGCCGCGCCGCGCCGTGGTGGTGAGCTGACGGCCGACGTTTCGGTCGAAGCGTCCCCGTCGCCCCTGTCGTCCACGCCGGGCGGCGGGGGCTTTCCGCTGGCCGTGCGCCCCGTCGTGCGGCGGATTCGGTGCGGGCGGTGGCCCCGATCTGGCAGGCCGTCGACGGACGCCGCGCGTCTCCCGGGGGGACAGGGGACGACCGCGGCTTGAGACTCGCTGCCGGTGCTGACCCGCCCGGCCGCAACGTGGTTCGGAGGAGGGCCTCGGTCCCTGCTCCCTGAACCGGGATCCGTTCACCCGGCCCAGGAAAGGTCGCCGATGGCCGCCGTCCCGCTCCCCACCCTTCCCTTCACCGACCCGGTGCTGATCGTCGCCACGGCGACGCTCGTGTTCCTGGTCGTCCCCCTGCTGTTCGAGCGGCTCCGCATCCCCGGGATCATCGGGCTGATCGTGGCGGGCGCGGCGATCGGCCCGCACGGCGCGGGGCTGCTGGCGCGCAGCAACACCATGGTTCTGCTGGGCACCGTGGGGCTGCTGTACCTGATGCTGATGGTGGGGCTCGAGCTGGACCTGCACCAGTTCGCCCGCCACCGCGCGCGCAGCATGGGCTTCGGCACGCTCAGCTTCGCGATCCCCTGCGCGCTGGGCGTGGGGCTGGCGCTGGCGCTCGGCTACCGTCTGCCCTCGGCGCTGCTGATCGGCTCCGTCTCTGCCTCGCACACGCTGCTGGCGTACCCGATCGCCAGCCGGCTGGGGATCGTGCGCAACGCGGCGGTCACCGCGGCGCTGGGGGGGACGATCCTGGCCGAGGTTCTGGCGCTCCTCCTCCTGGCCGTGGTGGCGAAGAGCCGCGGGGGCGCGCTGGACCTGGCGTTCTGGCTGGAGCTGGCGCTGCCCTTCGCGGCCTACGTGGGCATCGTCATGTGGGGGCTGCCGCGGCTGGGGCGCTGGTTCTTCCGGCACGTGGGCGGCGAGGGGAGCAGCGAGTTCGTCTTCGTCCTCGCGGCGCTGTTCGCGGTGTCGTACGCGGCGCACTTCGGCGGGGTGGAGCCGATCATCGGCGCGCTGCTGGCGGGGCTGGCGCTCAACCGGCTCATCCCCGAGCACGGCGCGCTGATGAGCCGCATCCACTTCGCCGGCAACGCCATCTTCATCCCCTTCTTTCTTCTCTCCGTGGGGATGCTGGTGGACGTGCGGGCGCTGAGCGGCGGGCGCGCCCTGGCCGTGGCGCTGGCGCTGACCGCGGGCGTGGTGGCGGGGAAGTGGCTGGCGGCGATGGTGGCGCAGCGCGTGTTCGGGTGGACCGGCGCCGAGGGCGGCACCGTCTTCGGGCTCACCGTGCCGCACGCGGCGGGGACGCTGGCCATCGTGCTGGTGGGCTTCGACCTGGGGCTGCTGGACCAGGCCGAGGTGAACGGCGTGGTGCTGATGATCCTGGTGACCTGCCTGGCCGGCCCGTGGGCGGTGCAGCACTTCGGCCGCCGCGTGGCGCTGGCCGACGAGCAGCGGCCGTACGATGCCGGCGCGGCGCCGCGGCGGATCGTGGTGTCGCTGTCCAAGCCGGCGACGGCGGACCCGCTGATGGACCTGGCGATCGCGCTGCGCGGCGCGGGGAGCCACGAGCCGCTGCACCCGCTGATGGTGGTGCCCGGCGAGGGCGCCGACGCCGGCGCCGAGGTGGCCGAGGCCGAGCGCGTGCTGGCCCACGCCGTGGTCCACGCCGCCGCCGCCGACGTGCCGGTGGTGCCGCTCACGCGCGTGGACCCCAACGTGGCCGACGGGATCGCGCGGGGCGTGGCGGAGACGCGCGGGAGCCTGGTGATCGTGGGGTGGCCGGTGCGGGGCGGCGGCGGGCGCGCGCTCTTCGGCGGCGTGCTCGACCAGCTCCTGCTGCGCACGCGCCAGGGGGTGGTGGCGGCGCGGCTCACCCACCCGCTCAACACCATCCGCCGCGTGACCGCGGTGCTGCCGCCGGCCGCCGAGCACCACCCCGGCTTCGGCGAGGCGCTGCGCACGGTGAACCTGCTGGCCCAGGGCGCCGGCGCCGACCTGGCGCTGGTGAGCGTGGGCGGCGACGTGGACCGGCTGAAGGCGCTGCACGCCGCCGCCCGGCCGGCGCTTCCCGCGGCGTGGACGCGGGTGGAGGGGTGGGGCGAGCTGCTGGAGCGCCTGGGCGGCACCCTGGGGCCGGGCGACCTGCTGGCGCTGGTGAGCACCCGCCGCGGCACGCTGGCCTGGCACCCGCGCCTGACCCGCCTCCCCGAGCAGCTCGCCGCGCTGGCGCCGGGCGCCCTGGTGGCGCTCTTCCCGCCCGAGCCGGACGGGGCGGCCGTGGACGGCAGCGAGCCGCTGGGCGACGACGTGGAACCGCAGCGCGTGGTGCGGCTGGAGCCGATGTCGTTCATCGCCGCCGTGGGCCGGCTGATGGAGGGGGTGTTCGACGACGATACCGTGCGCCACCTGGCCAACGTAGTGGTGCGCAACGAGGAGCAGTTCTCGTCGGAGCTGGTGCCGGGCGTCGTTCTCCCCCACGTGCGGCTGAAGGGGCTGGCGAAGCCGGTGCTGCTGCTGGGTGTGAGCCGGCAGGGCGTGGAGTTCCCTCGCGCGAGGCACCCCGCCCGCCTCATCTTCCTGCTGGTGAGCCCGGCCGAGCGCGCCGAGGAGCACCTGCGCACCCTGGCCGCCGTCGCCCGGCTCCTCTCCGCCCCCGAGCGGGTGCGCGAGCTGCTCGACCGCCTCGCCCCCGGCACTGAGCTGGACTGGATGCATGTCGAAGAGTGACGAGCGGAAGGCCGACGAGATGATCGCGGGGTGGATGATCTTCTCCGCGTTCTCCGGCTTCCTGGCCTGTGCCGTGGTTCCCCGGGCGATGCTGCGCGCGCATCCGAGCGCCTCGCTCTGGCTGGTGACGATGGTGCTCAACGTGGTGGCGGCCAAGGCGATCCTCCACCGCCGCCGCTGGCGGGACCGCGTGATCGACTGTGATCCACAGGGGCGCCACTCCGCGGCGTCCAACTCAATCTTCCTGAGCCCGATGCCCGATTCCGACGCTTCGATCGTCCTTCCCACCCCCGCCGACGTGCGCGCCGCCGCCGAGCGCCTGCGCGGCGCCGCCAACGTGACGCCGGTGATGCGCTCGCGCACGCTGGACGAGATGACCGGCGCCAGCGTGATGCTCAAGTGCGAGAATTTCCAGCGCGGCGGCGCCTTCAAGTTCCGCGGCGCCTACAACGCGGTGAGCAAGCTGTCGGACGAGGAGCGGGCGCGCGGGGTGCTGGCGTACTCGTCGGGGAACCATGCGCAGGCGGTGGCGCTCACGGGGCGGCTGCTGGGCGTGCGCACGGCGGTGGTGATGCCGCGGGACGCGCCCGCGCCCAAGATCGCCGGCACCCGCGGCTACGGCGCCGAGGTGATCCTGTACGACCGCGCCGGCCGCAGCCGCGAGGAGATCGCCGCCGAGCTGCGGCAGGAGCGGGGGATGACCCTCATCCCCCCCTACGACCACCCCGACGTGATCGCCGGGCAGGGGACGGCCGCGCTGGAGATGATCGCCGAGGCGGGGCTGCTGGACGTGGTGATGACGCCGTGCGGCGGCGGCGGGCTGCTGAGCGGCACCGCGCTCGCCGCGAAGTCCGCCTCCCCCGGCTGCCGCGTGATCGGCGTGGAGCCCGAGCTGGCCGACGACGCCACGCGCTCGTTCCGCACCGGCGAGCTGGCCACCGTCCACAACCCCCCGACCATCGCGGACGGGTTGAGGACGCCCGCGCTGGGCCGCTACACCTTCCCCCTCGTCCGCCAGAACGTGGACGAGATGCGCACGGTCTCCGAGGCGCAGATCGTGGAGGCGATGCGCTTCCTGTGGGGGCGGATGAAGCTGGTGGTGGAGCCCTCCGGCGCCGTCCCCGTCGCCGCGCTGATGGCCGACCCCGAGGCGTTCCGCGGCCTGCGCGTGGGGATCGTGATCAGCGGCGGCAACGTGGACCTCGCCAGCGCCTGCGAGCTGTTCGCGGCGGGGTGACGTCACTCGGATTCACTCTGCATCCTCGCGCAGCACCGAGGTTTGTCATCCTGAGCGCGATCACGCCTGCGCCGCCGCCGCCACAACGGTCGCAGCGCGAAGGATCCATGACGTCCGACGCGCTACCGCTGGCTTCTTCGCGGCGACCGGCGACAGATCCGTCGGCCTGCGACCGGCCGCTCATTCGGTGATGACGGCTTGGTCGGCCTCTGGATGACATCGTCGGCGTGCGGGAGGATGCATCGTCCATCTCATCATCCCCTCATCGAATGCGGACGCACGGAAACAAATCTTCCGTGCGTCCGTATCTTCTTGCTCTCCAAGCAGTTCACGCCTTCCATCCCCAGCCCGCGACCTGGATGCCCCTGATCACCTGCCCCGACTGCGGCCGCGAGGTTTCCGACGCGGCGCCGGCGTGCCCGCACTGCGGCCGGCCTTTCCAGCCGACGCCCTCCACCCCGCCTGCCGCGCCGAAGCCGATCGCCGGGATCGTGGTGGCGTGCGTGCTGGGGGTGCTCACCCTCGTGTGGACGTACACCCGCCCCCCTTCGGCGCCACCGATGGACGAGGCGAGGGGGCTGTCGAACGCCGTCCACGGCCTGGGGAGCGGGCTGCTGCTGATCGGCGCGCTGATGAGCCTGGGCGGGCACCGCTGGGGGAACACCGTGGTGCGCGCGACCTCGTTCCTGATGATCGCGCTGGTGGGCCTGCTGATCCTGGTG